>NZ_JBDOQR010000012.1:0-100803 GCF_039839315.1 Phaeobacter sp. CAU 1743
TCGCAAAGATCAAGGAATTCAGAGCCATAGCGACCCGCTACGAAAAGACAACGTCCAGCTACGCCGCCAATTGGCATCTCGCGGCTGCCATCATCGCCTCACGATGAATGTCCACAGACCCTAGTTGCCAACCTCCTGATCGTCGCCGATCACTCGGTTTTCCAGGCGCCAATCCGGCAAACCATATCCATCTGGCCAGGGGTAGACCTCTTTCTGGTTGAAGTAGACCACACCGGACAACAGCGGTTTGTCGGGCTGTGGTTGCCGAACTTCCCCTTCCCACTGCGCCACGTAGGCGGCGCTGCCGACAAAGCCAAGCTCTGCAACGATGACCGGCTTGCCGAAAACTTCTACACGAGCATAGGTTTCGTCCAGCCACTGTTGGTACTTGCGCGCGCCGCCGAGAATATCGATCTCCCATTGCTCGAGACCGAAAATCGACAGGCCTACAATATCAACGTAGTCGTCACCGGGGTAATAATCCTCCAGCCCGTCATCCCCTGCAGGCGACCAGACAACAGTGATGTCGGGGGCCTGATCACGGCAGATGTCAATCATCCGCTTGTACGAGGTGATATAGTCTTCCGGGTCCCAATCTGACCAAATGAATTGGCCTTCGTTGCGCTCCATTTCATGCGCCCACCGCACAGAGATCGGGCTTTGCAGATCCTTGAGCACCTGGCAGATGCCGCGCATATTGGCGTCATAATAGCCATTCAGGATGCCATTGCGCAGAAAATCCGGTGTGTTGCGTTCGTCCACGGTCCAGGTCCAAGGTTCGATCGTGACCATCAGGGCGCGCCCGCGTTCCAGCGCATATTCATCGGCATCCAGAAGGGAAATCAGCGACACGTCCTCCCAGGGCAGGAAGACATGCTCAATCACCGCATCGGGTTCGTCGCTATAATCTCCCTCAGGGTCAAATGCGCCATAGGGCATGTTGCCGGGCGGAAGAGGCGCAGCGGACAGGATGAGGGGAGATCCCGCGATTGCAATCGCAGCAAGTGTGCGCCTCGCGCGAGAGACTGGTTTGAAACGTTTCATAGACCCGGTCCTCCTATACTGTGGTCACCGCACTGGGTTTCTTCGGTCACCACGCTGGGGTGCGTTCATCACCCCAGTCAAAATTAAACCTATATCCAAACGGATCTCGATGTGCGCTGCCAGCCCCTGCGACGTTGACCTGCACGTCGACGATTTGCACCGATTCAAGGCCAATCGACAGGGCATAGGCGCTTTCTGCTGCGCGGATCGTAAAGGCGCTGAACAGCAATGTCGCTGTGGTCGCCGCAACCCCCGTCTGCACTACAACATCCCGCCACTGTAATCTGACGGGCCATCCGTTCTCGTAAAAATGTCTCAACACCGTCACGGTCAGTGTGGCGGTATAAAGGCTCCCGGAAAACAACGTCAGGAGATAAAAACCCTGCGCCTGTTCCAGATGTTCCGCCAGCAATACCGGTAGGATACACCCTAAAGCCAGAATCGCATAGACCGCCCAGACCTTGACCGGCAAACGGGTTGGCCCGGTATTGCCCTTGGGGGTGATCCGGAAATCGACAAAGCGCCCTGTTAGGCTGTCTCGTAGGGCTGAAATGCATCCCCACAATACCCAGGGCCATTGCAGCATCAGGAACAGGGTCCGTTCCCAGCTGATAAGGGGGGCATTCACGGGGCGGAAAACCTTCAGCCGCCGCAGGGCGCTTGCCAGCAGCAGCAAGGCTGCGATCTGTGGCACCGCGTGGAGCAGGTACTGAGGAAACGTGATTTCCGCGTAACGGACATCGAACACAACCGCGAGAATGGGCAGCAGGTACATCAGCAAGAAAGTCACGCCGAAGATGGGGTAGAGCATCTGGCAGAACAGGAACTGCCATTTCAGCCGCAGTGGCAGTTGTCGCAGATAGTGCGGCGTATGCACCAGCAACAGGGTCACCAGGCTGCGGGACCACTGGAACTCTTGGGTCGCGAGATCGGCCACCGTTGCCGGGCCGTCGCCGATGGCAATCGCATCCAGCGCATGCACCCCCCGCCAGCCTACCGCATTGATCAGCATTGTTGTGGAATGATCCTCGGCCAGCTCAGGCCCCAATCCGCCAGCCTCCTGCAAGGCACGGGTCCGCACGGCGTAGTGGGATCCGATACACATCGGTGCAAACCCGGCGGTATAGCCCGCCTGCAGAACTCCGTGAAACGCTCCTTCGGTGTGGAGACGCGTGCGCGCCGCCCAGTTCCGGGAGGCGTTTGACGCACAGATGGATGGGGCGCTGACATAGCCCACATCCGCATCTGCAAAGGGGCGCAACATTTCGCGCAGGTAGCCCGGTTGCGGCACGTGGTCGGAGTCTAGCTGGCTTACGATATCGTATTCCGCGTAGCCCCAGTGATCGTAGAAATAGGCAAGATTGCCTTCCTTGCAGCGTGTGCGCCTTGGCCAGGTTGCCTGATGATACTCTTCCACTCCTTTGCGGCTGGAAATCTTCACGTCGTGACGGGTGCACCAATCTATGGTGTCGGCGCTGGGGTCTTCATCCGCGAGCCAGGTGTCATGCGGATAATCCTGCGCCAGCATCGCCTCAAGCGTGGCCTGCACAACCGCGAACGGTTCTGAGGGCGTCTTGGTCACGATCATGGCCACGCGGAATTGCCCAGGCTCTGGATCGGGCGCGCAGGAGCGAACTGCGCGCAACGCGAAATAGACGAAATAGCATTGCAGGAAGCTCAGCCAGCCCAGCAACCCGGTCACAAGGGCAAACCGCCAGGGTGATGCGATGTGCTCAGGCGAGAACCACCATGTCCAGAACCACAGGGTTGCGCCCGCCCATATCCCCAGCAGGGCCCAGAACAGGACCCGTTTGCGTCCCACGATTATACGGGACAGGTTGCGATATCGGGGGTCACGCTGCGACATTGCATTTCAGCCCGAACCACGGGGCCGCATCTTCAATGATCTGGTCCAGCGAAGACAGCTCGGCACGGAACCCCAGCACCTCGGCGGCGCGGGAAGGGTCTGCAGTCAACGACGGCGGATCACCGGCGCGACGAGGTTCGATCCGGATGGGTAGCTTCCGGCCGGTCTTGGCCTCGATGGCGCGCACGATTTCAAGGATCGAATGCCCCCTGCCGCTGCCGAGGTTCAGCTTGATCGATGGCTTTCCCTGTATCAGGTGCTGCAGGGCCAGAACATGCGCCCTGGCCAGATCCGCCACGTGAATATAGTCGCGAATGCAGGTCCCATCGGGTGTCGGATAGTCATCCCCAAAGATCGAAAGGACCTCGCGTCGCCCCGACGCTGCCATCAGCGCAAGGGGGACAAGGTGGGTTTCGGGATCATGTTGCTCGCCCAGCTCGCCTTCGGGATCTGCCCCCGCCGCATTGAAGTAGCGCAGGCAGGCAAATGTCAGATCCGTCACATGGGCGAGATCTTCCAGCATCTGCTCGCCAATCAGCTTGGTCCGGCCATATGGATTGATCGGCCGTTGCGGCGTTGTCTCGACGATCGGCAATGTCTCCGGCACACCGTAGGTGGCACAGCTTGAGGAGAATACAATCCGCTTGATGCCGGTCGCGCTTGCTGCCTTCAGCAAGGAGATCATGCCGCCGACGTTATTGTCGTAATAGGCGTTCGGGTGCTGAACGCTCTCTCCGACATAGGCGGAGGCTGCAAAATGAAAAATCGCGGTGATCTTGTGCTTTGAGATCGCGGCCGCAACCGCATCCTGGTCGCGTATATCGCCCTTTACGAAGGGGCCTTGTTGCACAAATCGGTTGGGGGATTCACTGCATGAATCCAGCATGATAGCTGGGAGGCATGAGCAGCTGGGCCCCTACGAAGTACAAGACCACGAACTGGTCGGCTTACAATGAAGCACTGTGTCAGCGCGGATCGCTGACGATCTGGTTCGATCCCGAGATGGAGTGGGTCCCTCCGCCGACCGGGAAGCGCGGTCGCCAACAGAGCTTCAGCGATGCCGCGATCCAGGCCTGCCTGACGATGAAGGTGCTCTTTGGCATGCCTCTGCGACAGACGACGGGGTTCGTTCAGAGCCTCTTGCGCCTGGTCGGGCTGGACTGGACCGTGCCGGACTTCAGCACGCTCTGTCGCCGCCAAAGGGCGCTGAACGTGAATATCCCCTACCGTGGCGGCGCGGGTCCGCTGAACCTGCTGATCGACAGCACCGGTATCAAGGCTGAGGGCGAAGGTGAGTGGAATGCCCGTAAGCACGGTGGTTCCAAGCGCCGTATCTGGCGCAAGATACACATCGGCATCGACGAGGAAACGCTGGAGGTCCGGGCCGTCGAGGTCACCGGAAGCAACATCGGCGACGCGCCAGTCTTGTCCGACCTTCTCGACCAAATCCCGGCAGACGAAGAGATCGCCTCGGTGACCGCAGACGGCGCCTACGACACCCGGAAATGCCACGAGGCAATCGCCGCGCGCGGTGCCGCTGCAATCATCCCGCCCCGCAAGAATGCCAAGTCGTGGCGGCCTACGAGCCCGGGCGCCATCGCCCGCAACGAAGCGCTGCGCGCCTCGAAATACCTGGGCCGCGCCATCTGGCGACGGTGGAGCGGATACCACCGCCGGAGCCGTGTCGAGAGCAAGATGAACTGCATCAAGCTGCTCGGCCAATCCCTGATGGCGAGAGACTTCGAGCGCCAGGTCGCCGAGCTGCAGGTGCGTATCGCCGTGCTCAACGGCTACACGGCACTTGGAATCCCCGTCACAGAGCCCGTAGAGTAAGTCCGTCCGGGGAAGGGGAAAGCTCGCACATCAGCCGATTTGTGCAACAAGGCCGGAGATAGCCCAAGTTGGTTTTTGCCAAAAACACGGATTGAGCCAAATGCAAATTTTGTTTTCATCTTTGAGGACTTGGACCGATCGCTGGGTGGCAATCGTGAAACGATCACACTAGCGGATTTGGGTCTGGATATTCAGAGCAAAAGCTCTCCGTTGGCAAATCTGGTGAGTAAGGGCATTCCAAGTTTGGGACCAGGATGTTTTGGGGATTGGCTGGTAGAGAGGGGGAACGAAATTGTTGCAAATATACACATCGTGGATACGAGCATGCCGGATGATGTGCAGCGCGAATGTGTCAAGTACGGCGCTTCATCGTCATTCGGGGTCTACTACACGGTTAACACACTGACCTTCACAGGAGTATCGGGGAGAGATACTCCTGCAGTTTTCCTTGACGAAAGCGAGTTGGTCTTTTTGCTGAGAGCCGCTTCTTTCTGCCGGGATGAGCTTGGCGACTCTTCAATCGAATGTCCCAAAAAAGTTTTAAGTCACGTCTACGAGTTCCACTCAAAGCTCCTGACTAAGTAATACCCAGCATTTGCGTAGCGAAAGCCCGTAAGATGGCGTCGCCACAAGAGTGAAGGCCCATTAATGTGACGCACTACAAATTGGCTACCGCCCTCAGGATGCTTTTCCGCTTGGTGCGATACCTCCTCCCATTGCACGCCCCCCTGTGATCAGGCATAGCGTGGGCGCCTCTGCTGCGCTATGCAGAGGAGGGCGGGGCTTTGGATGATGCCTCCCCCGCCATGACCTCATATGACCTCTGACAAGACTGACCTCCGCCCCATGGACGATCTGCCCAAGAAGACCAAGAATGAATTCGCTCTGATCCAGCTTCTCCCCAACATCATGACGGTGGGGGCGATCTGCGCGGGGCTTTCGGCGATCCGGTTCGGGGTGCAGGGCAATTACGTGCTGGCGGTGCAGCTGATCCTGCTGGCGGCGCTGCTGGATGGTCTTGACGGGCGGTTGGCGCGGGCCCTGGGCAGCGACAGCAAGATGGGAGCCGAGCTGGATTCGCTCGCGGATTTCCTGAACTTCGGCGTCGCGGCGCCGCTGGTGATCTATTTCTGGGCCTTGCAGGACATGCGTAGCGCCGGGTGGATTTCGGTGCTGGTGTTCTCGGTCTGTTGCGTGGTGCGGCTGGCGCGGTTCAACGTGGCGGCGAAATCGGATGAGCCGGTCGTGGGCGAACGCCTTGGCTACTTCACCGGCATCCCTTCGCCTGCCGGGGCACTACTGGCGATGCTGCCGATGTTCGTCTCCTTCTCCTTCTCCGGCGGGCTGGTCGTTCCGGATCTGCTGATCTGCTTTCACATGGTTGTCATAGGTTTCCTTATGATCAGTCGCATCCCGACCTGGTCGCCCAAGGCGGTGAAGATCAGCCGGGAGAATGTGAAATACTTCCTGGTGGGCTGTGCCTTTGCCGGGGCGGCGGTTCTGACCTATGCTTGGACGACGCTGGTTGTGTTGTGCCTTGTTTACGTGGTTTTGGTGGTCTGGGGGCTGATCCGAAAGGTACCGGATTGAGCGGGTAACAAGAAAACGGGGAGGCACGGGATTGGAACTGAAGGCGGTTCAATCATCCTACGCGCGCTGGGCGCCAATTTATGACAGGACATTCGGGGCGGTTACCAATGCCGGGCGGCGCCGGGTCGTGAACTATATCAACCGGCGTGGCGGCAGCGTGCTGGAGGTTGGCGTTGGCACCGGGCTGTCGCTGCCACATTACGGCGCGGATCTGTGCGTCACCGGCATCGATTTCAGCACCGAAATGTTGGCAAAGGCGGAAAACCGCGTGGCCGAGATGGGGCTGGCCAATGTCGCCGGGTTGCGGCAGATGGATGCCCGCGATCTGGATTTTCCCGATGCCTCCTTTGACACTGTGGCGGCGATGCATGTGCTGTCGGTGGTGCCCGAGCCGCAAAAGGTGATGGCTGAAATCGCCCGGGTGCTGAAACCCGGCGGCGAGGTGGTGATCAGCAACCATTTCAAAAGCACCCAGGGCGTTCTCGCCTCGCTTGAGAAGATATCGGCCCCCTTTGCCAATGTACTGGGCTGGCATTCCGATTTCGAGATCGGGACCATCCTTGGCGAGGAAACGCTCAGCATCAAGGAGCAGGAAAGCCTGCCGCCCTTTGGGATGATGACCTTTCTGGTGCTGAAGAAAGCCCGCCAAAACTGATCTTGCCTCTGGCTGGCGGGATTGGCATCGCAGCAAAAACGCTTATGTTCAAAGGGGTAAGCCAGCGGGTTGGCCGGGTTCTGCTGTAGCGCAGCGCCGCGGGGTCGGGCCGCGCTGGTGCTGGGGGCGGTGATGCTGGGCTTTTTTCGGCTGTTTTTCTTTTTGATGATCGGGCTCACGGTGGTCTACGGCGCCGTGTCGCTTTATTCGCGGGAAATGCGTCGGGCCAAACTGAAACGCCGCTGGGCCGAGAAGGGCTTGACCGGAGATCGCGCGGCCTTCATCCAGCGGGGGTTGCGGCGGTATGACCATTCGTTCCGGCGTCGGCTGATCCTGCTTGTCTATGTGGTGCCGCTGGGGTTGATTGCGACGCTGATCTATATGGTGAATTTCAGATAGGAGGCCTTTATGGGCTACATCAAATGGGGATTTCTGATCACCGCCTGGCTGCTGTTCGGGGCCTTCCTGCACTATACGCTGCCGCAGTATGACGTGGTGCGGATCGTCAACACCTACGAGGAACGTCAGGAGCTGAATGACTGGACGCGGATGTTCTGGTCGACGCCGGACACCCAGTCGACCGAGCAGAGCAACCGGGATGTGCAGTTCATTCAGGCAGTGCGCCCCGATGGCAGCGCGATCGTCTACCGGAACGAGGACACCGGCTGGAACTGGCCGCCCTATTTCAAATTTGACACCGCCAATCTTTATACCGAAGCCAATGACGCGATCTCGAACAAGGCGGCGCCGGAATGGGTGGCGGTGCTGCATTATGGTTGGCGCAACGAATTCCTGTCGGCCTTTCCCAATGCGGTTGGGATCAAACCCGTTGCCGGTCCGGACGACAAACCTCTGAACTGGGTCAGCATCCTGATCCTTGTGCTGATCGCGGCGCTGTTCTGGGCTATCTACGTGCGCTGGCGCCGGTTCCGCCGCAACCGGCTCGACCCGATGATCGATGATGTGGAAGATAGCCTTTATGCCGCCGGGGACGCCATATCAGAGCGCCGCAGCAGGCTGCGCCGCTGGTTCGGGGGCGGCAACAAGTGAGCCTGCCCGCCGCGCCGGGGGTGCGGTGGCCCTGCTGGCTGACGTCGATTAATCGCTGAACAGACCGGGGTTCTGGCTGATGTCCTGTGCCTGCTCCGCCGTCAGGCCAAACACCTGGGCTAGCTTGGCGACCTTGTCTTCTGCAGTGTCCGCCTCGTGCAGGGTGACGAAGGGATCAAACCCGGCATCCCGGATCCGGTCGGTTTCATGCAGGATATCATTGCGGATCGTGGGCAGGATCCGGTCGAGGGTCTGTTTCGGTGTCTGCGCGCCAACGAGGCCGGATCGCTGGGCGTGGGCGATCAGATAGTCATCGGTGAAATTGCAGTCGAGGTGCAGCACCTGCGTCACTGAGCGGTCAGAGGCGAAATCATTCATCAGCTCCAGCCCCGACGGATCAATGCAGACGATCAGCCGGTTGCTGTCGTAGTATTCGAACAGCATCCGCATCAGGGCGCGGCGGTGGCGGGTGCGTTTCCACAGTGAGGCCTCGATCCCGCCAAGATCGGGTAAGGGCGTGTCTTCCTCGTGAAAGAGATAGGCGATGGCAGGAACTTCGGTGCGCTCGTTGACTTGCCGGATCAGCCTCTTGGCCACGTGCCATTTCTTGCACACGACCATGGTCAACTCGCGTTCGCGCCCCAGACTGCTTTCGGTTTCCCAGAACCGCGGCGCAAAGCGGCGTCCGTTGCGCCCACGCTGGGTAAGAAACTGGAACAGGCTGCGCCCCTCGTTCGAGATCTGGAACTCCACGCCCTCGGCCGCGTAAAGCCGACCGAGACGGCGTTTCAGATCCTTGGCATCCGGGCTGATCTTGCGGGCAAAGAGGTAATCCTGGCTCAGCAGCAGATCGTAGTGATCGTTGTAGAAATTCACCGGCATTCCGTAATCGGTGAACATCAGAAAGGTGAGCGTCCGGCACTGGATCTCATCACCCGGGATCAGGTGGCGGACCAGCGTCTGGAAAAAGGTCTCATCCGGGATCCATGTGGTGCGGAAGAAGCGCACCACATCGCGCCGGTCGCGCACGAATTGCAGGATCGCCTCGACGGTACGGCGCCGCAGGCACCACCACTGGCTGCCGATCTGGACCTGAATGTCCGACGGCACTGCCCGGTGCAGGCGGAGCTTTTTCTGCAGGTTATGGCTCCAGTCGAACAGAGCCTTGTTCTTGCGCTCGTTGAAAACATGCCGGTAGATCAGCCGGTCTTCCTTCATGCCGGTCTTGATCCAGTTGCTTTCGAAGAAATCAAAGCTTTCGATGAAGTCGAAATCGTTCTGGTCCAGATAGTCATGCGCGTATTGGGCGGTCTTGATCGCCATGCAATCGCCCGAGAGCATGTAGAAATGGGTGGCCCGGGGGAAGTTGTCGGCGGCGGTGCGCATGGCGGCAAGGGTGGCACGGACCAGCGACCATTCCCCCCAGCCGCATTTGATGCGCCGCCGCGGAAAGCAGACGTTGGGATTGTCGTCGAGAGCGGCGCGGATCTCGGCATAGTCCTGATCGCTGGCGCGGCCGTCGAAATGGATCACCATGTAATCGCCGACCGCCGTCAGCCGTTCGGCCTGCTGGATGATCGCCTCGGGGTCCTTATGGCAGAGCAGTATGTATGCAATTTTTGCCATTCTGACGACGGTACGCCCCTGTTTTGCCGGATTGTCTTCTTGATAAAGCTCGGAGCTGTTTGAAGAAACAAGATTATTTGTCTTTTGGTCGCGATGTGGTCATTGTTGCGTCGAGTGGACAGGAACGGAGTTGGTTGCGGATGGGATTCCCAGGAACCTGGATGACCGAGAGCGAAAGCGTGATTTACCGGGTGGTGCCGAAATGCGCCTGTTCGACCATCGGTCAGATACTCTATTATTCCGATCACGGCAGGTTCTTTGATGGCGATATTCACGATTCAAAGGAAGGCCTGCACAAATGGGCGCAGGAGGCCAGTCAGGAGCCGATCAGCCGCAATGTGCTGGGCCAGCGCACCTATGCCTTCACCTGCGTGCGCAACCCCTATACCCGGGTGCTCAGCTCCTTCTTTGACAAGATCTGCGGCATCCAGCGCAACGGCAAGCGCTATCGTGGCAATCTGGTGCCACGGCTGGTCTATGATTACGGGATCGAGGTCGGCGGCGAGGATGGCCAGCAGGAGTTCGACCAGATCAAGAGCTTCCGGCGGTTCCTTTTATTCGTGCGCGATACCATCCGGTTCCGGCGGCCGATGGAGCCGGATATCCACTGGTCGGCGGCCTCGGGGCATGTGTCGACCTTTATCGTGAATGGCGGACGCTACAACAAGATCATCTGGACCGAGGCCTTCAACGACGGCATGAGCCAGGTTCTGGACGCCATCGAGACGCCGCATCCCGTGGACCTTGCGGCAATCCCGCGCTTCAACGAAAGCGAAGGCCATGGCCCCAAACGCGCGCATCCGGTCGAGGATTACTTCGACGATCTGTCGATGCATCTGATCTATGAGATCTACAAGCGCGATTTCGACTTGTTCAAATACGATTTTGAAAACCCCGCCAACAAGATGCCCATCGGAGAGATCGATCTGGACGAGGTGCACGCCAAGCTGGGAGACTGATCGCGCTGCTTTTTACGCTGCGAAAGGGAAGGCTCCCGCCCATCGTCGGGCATTGAAAATGCCCATCCGCTGGTTGGGCGTGGCGCCGCTGGCGCGGCGCGAAGGGGTTTGCTGAGAAGCGGTTGAGGGGCAGGTCTGCCCTCAACGCGCCCTATCGATTTTCTTTGGGCTAGGCGCGTCAAGGGTGAACCGCGCGTGCCGCGCGGCGGCCGGGCCGCCCTTGACCCGGGCCGCAGATGCTGCGGTCGAAGGCCGGGTAAGAAAAAGGCCCCTCAGCCGGGTTGGCGAGGGGCCTTCGTCATTCATTCAGAGGTGGTCACTCGTCGTCTGGCAACGCGCGCACGGCGCCCTTGGCGGCGCTGGTGGTCAGCATCGCGTAGGCCTTGAGCGCGGTCGAGACCTTGCGCTTGCGCGGTTTCGCCGGTTTCCAGCCAGCGGCCTCTTGCGCGGCGCGGCGGCTGGCGAGTTCCTCGTCCGAGACGGCCAGGTGGATCGAGCGGTTGGGGATGTCGATCTCGATGGTGTCGCCCATCTGAACCAGACCGATTGCGCCGCCTTCGGCCGCTTCGGGGGAGACGTGACCGATGGAGAGACCCGAGGTACCGCCGGAGAAACGCCCGTCGGTCAGCAGGGCGCAGGCTTTGCCGAGACCCTTGGATTTCAGGTAGGAGGTCGGGTAGAGCATTTCCTGCATGCCCGGACCGCCGCGCGGGCCCTCATAGCGGATCACCACCACATCGCCTTCCTTGACCTTGCCGGTCAGGATGTCGCTGACGGCCTGATCTTGGCTTTCGCAGACATAGGCCGAGCCGGTGAATTTCAGGATGCTTTCATCGACGCCCGCGGTTTTCACGATGCAGCCATCGAGCGCGATATTGCCGAACAGAACTGCAAGGCCGCCGTCCTTGGAAAAGGCATGTTCGGCCGAGCGGATGACGCCGCCCGCGCGGTCGGTGTCGAGCTCTTTGTAGCGGTTGGATTGCGAGAAGGCCTCGGTCGTGCGCACGCCGCCCGGCGCCGCCTTGAACAGCTCTTCGGCCTCGGGGTTGTTGGCGACCTTGACGTCCCATTTGGCGATGGCTTCGCCCATGGTGCTGGAGTGTACGGTGGAACAGTCATCGTGCAACAGACCGGCGCGGCTGAGTTCGCCGAGGATCGAGAAGATGCCGCCAGCGCGGTGCACGTCTTCCATATGGACGTTTTCGATGTTCGGAGCCACCTTGCACAGGCACGGCACCTTGCGGCTGAGCTGGTCCATATGGGACATGTTGAAATCAACCTTGCCTTCATTGGCGATGGCCAGAAGGTGCAGCACGGTATTGGTGGAGCCGCCCATGGCGATATCAAGGCTCATGGCGTTTTCAAAGGCTTCGAAGGTCGCGATTTCGCGCGGCAGCAGGCCCTTTTCCTCGCCCACGTAGTGGCGTTTGGTGATGTCGACGATCTTGCGACCAGCCTCCAGGAACAGGTTCTTGCGGTCGGCGTGGGTGGCGAGCGTGGAGCCGTTGCCGGGCAGGGCAAGACCCAGCGCCTCGGCCAGGCAGTTCATCGAGTTGGCCGTGAACATGCCCGAGCAGGAGCCGCAGGTGGGGCAGGCGTTTTCCTCGATATGCTGGACCTGTTCGTCGCTCAGCGTGTCGCTGGCGGCGGCGACCATGGCATCGACGAGGTCGATCTTTTTGGCATCCAGATCGGCGATGTCGATCTTGCCCGCTTCCATCGGGCCGCCAGAGACAAAGATCACCGGGATATTGAGGCGCATGGCGGCCATCAGCATGCCCGGAGTGATCTTGTCGCAGTTGGAGATGCAGACCATGGCATCGGCGCAATGGGCGTTGACCATATATTCCACGCTATCCGCGATCACTTCGCGCGAGGGCAGGGAGTAGAGCATGCCGTCGTGGCCCATGGCGATGCCGTCGTCCACCGCGATGGTGTTGAATTCCTTGGCAACGCCACCTGCGGCCTCGACCTCGCGGGCGACCATCTGGCCGAGATCCTTGAGGTGCACGTGACCGGGCACGAACTGGGTGAAGGAGTTGACGATGGCGATGATCGGCTTGCCGAAATCATCGTCTTTCATACCGGTTGCGCGCCAAAGGCCACGCGCGCCGGCCATGTTGCGTCCATGGGTGGAGGTTCTGGATCGGTACATTGGCATGTGGCTATTTCCCCTTTTTACCCTCAGGGACATGATTCGCGAAACAAACGCAATAACTGAGGGGCGATTTTGGTTATTTTGCTCCGATTTCCGGGGCGGTTGCGGAATGGGTTATGCGGGTTTTCTGAACAGGGGTGACGGGCGGCTCAGCGTGAGGTGACAGGCAAGGCCGATCAGCAAGGCCCAGAAGGGCGCGCCGATCCCGAGGAAGCTGATGCCCGATACCGTGCCCATGAAACACAGCAGTGCCGCCTCGCGCCCTTCGGTCGGGGTCAGCGCATGGGACAGCCCGTTGCCGATGGTCGACAAGAGCGCAAGGCCTGCAATGGTGGCGACCAGCGCGTGCGGCGCGATCAGGAACAGGGAAATCACGGCGCCGCCGCCCAGCCCCACGAAGCAATAGATCACCCCGGCGGACACCACGGCGAGGTAGCGGGTGTCTGGATCCTCATCCGCTTCGGGTCCGGCGCAGATGGCGGCGGTGATGGCGGCAAGGTTGAAGGCATAGCCGCCAAAGGGGGCGAGGATCAGCGAGGCGATCCCGGTCACCGTCAGCGCGGCCGAAACCGGCGGAACGTAACCGGCGCTGCGCAGGGTCACCACGCCGGGCATGTTCTGGGAACACATGGTGACGATATAGAGTGGCAGGCCAAGGCCGATCAGCGCTGAGAGAGTGAATTCGGGCATCACCGCGTCGGGGGTGGCGAGGGTCAGGTTCAGCTGCTGCAGGTCTCCGAAGCTGCCGGCTGCGGCGGCCCAGATGACACCCGCCAGCAGAACCAGCGGGATCGTGTAGCGCGGGGCATAGACCTTGCCGATCAGAAAGACCGCGCCCATCACGGCGACCAGCCAGACGTCTTCTTCAAGCGAGGTGAACGCCTCCAGCCCAAAGCGGAACAGGATCCCGGCTAAAAGCGCATTGGCCAGCGTGTCGGGGATCAGCCGCGCCAGCCGCTCGAACCAGCCGGTGAGGCCGGTCAGCGTCAGCAAGGCGGCGCAGAAGAGAAAGGCGCCCGTGGCCTCGGGCAGGGTGGTCGCGCCACCGCCCACCGCCAGAAGGGCGGCGCCCGGCGTGGACCAGGCGGTCAGAACCGGCAGGCGGAACCACAGCGACAGGATCAGGCTGGTGATCCCCATGCCAAGCCCGAGGACCAGAAGCCAGCTGTTGGCCTGCGCCTGATTTGCCTCCAGCGCCGCGATGGCCTGAAAGATGATCGCCACCGAGCTGGTGTATCCGACCAGAACGGCGACGGCGCCTGCCGTAATATGAGAGAGTTTCAGCTGCGGCATCATGGGGATCCTGAATGGGGTTTTCCCGGGCGTCGGGCTCTTGTAGGGTCAGTTCGTGCGTTATAGCGCACATTATCTTCTGTGCGCTATAACGCACAAGGCTTTTTTGAAGAGATCGACAGACCGATGCCAACGCAGCCCGCGTCCCCGCCTGTAAGCCCCGCGTCCCCGCCGGTGAGTGAAGACAAGATTTCGCAGAATCTGAAGCAGATCCGGGCCGAGGCCGGTTTCAGCCTGTCGCGGGCAGCCGAGGTGACGGGGGTCTCCAAGGCGATGCTGGGGCAGATCGAACGAGGCGAATCCAGCCCGACCATCGCCACACTCTGGAAGATCGCCAAGGGGTTTCACCTGCCGTTGACCGCCCTGATCGAGGACAGCAGCCAGCCCAAGGTTTTGGGCGAGAGCGTGTTCCGCACGGTGCAGTTTCCCGGCAGTATCGCGGTCAAGATCGTCTTTCCCTTTGATCCCAACCTCGGGGCCGAGACCTTTCACGTGCGCCTGCGACCGGATCAGTGCCACCAGTCCCAGGCGCATGACGCGGGCGTGACCGAAGAGGTCTTTGTGCTCGAAGGGCCTGTGGAGGTGCTGAGCGATGGCGCGTGGGTGCGGCTCGACGTCGGGGAGGGGCTGCGCTTTGCGGCCGATCAGCCCCATGGGTACCGCGCCGGGCCGGAGGGGGCGGCCTTTCTCAACATGCACCATTATCGCAGACCGGACCCGGCTGGCTGAGCACACCCTGCGCCCGCACAAATCACAATTCCGTATGGCACCACACGGCAGCGCTTGCCGAAGTCTCACCTTGCGACTAGGGCTGTGGCAGGGACGTAAAAGCCGATTGGGGGAGGCACCGATGGAAACGCTGCGCGGCAGCCTATTGATGGTGCTGGCCATGGGGGCCTTTGCGCTGGAGGATATGTTCATCAAATCCGCGGCTCAGGCGCTGCCGGTCGGGCTGATTCTGGTTTTCTTCGGTCTTGGCGGTATGGTGCTGTTTGCATTGGTGGCGCGTGCGCAGGGGCAGGCTTTGTGGCACCCGGCCTATTGCACGCGCGTGATGCTGTTGCGCTCTCTGTCAGAGGTCGTTGGGCGCCTGTGTTTTACCCTGGCCCTTGCGCTGACGCCGCTGTCCTCGGCCTCGGCCATCCTGCAGGCGACGCCGCTGGTGGTTGCGGCGGGCGCGGTGGTGTTCTTTGGCGAAACCGTGGGCTGGCGGCGCTGGCTGGCGATTCTGGTCGGCTTTGCCGGTGTGCTGATCATCCTGCGCCCTGGGGTCAGCGGCTTTGAACCCGCCTCGCTGTTCGCCGTGGCTGGAACGCTGGGCTTTGCCGGGCGCGATCTGGCAACGCGGGCGGCGCATGTGTCGATGCACAACAGCCAGCTGGGCATGCTGGGTTTTGCCATGCTGGCAGTAGCGGGCATTATCGCGCTGGGCTGGACCGGGCTTGACGGGTTGGGTGACGGGGCGTTGACCGATCCGGGCGTCTGGCTGGATGTGGCCTGCGCCACGGTGATCGGCGTGATCGCCTATGGGGCGCTGACCGGCGCCATGCGGCTGGGCGAAATCTCGGTCGTGGCGCCCTTCCGCTATACGCGGCTGGTCTTTGCCATGGTGCTGGGCATCCTGGTCTTTGGTGAGCGGCCCGATACGCTGACGCTGATCGGCAGCGCTGTGATCGTGGCCAGCGGTGTCTTTACCCTGATCCGCAGCCGCAAGGCCTGAGTCATCTTGCGTCCGGTCCCGGGCGCGCTTACATCTGCCTGCCATGGCCAAGCAGAAATCAGACCCGAACTACAAAGTGATTGCAGAGAACCGCCGGGCGCGGTTCGATTACGCGATCGAGGAAGATCTCGAATGCGGGATCGTTCTTGAGGGGTCGGAGGTGAAATCCCTGCGCGCCGGGGGCGCCAATATCGCGGAATCCTATGCCACCGTCGATGACGGGGAGCTGTGGCTGGTGAACTCCTATATCGCGCCTTATGCGCAGGCCAAGGTGTTCAAGCACGAGGAGCGCCGCCGTCGCAAGCTGCTGGTGTCGCGCAAGGAGCTGGCACGCCTGTGGAATGCGACGCAGCGCAAGGGCATGACCCTGGTTCCGCTTGTGCTCTACTTCAACCACCGGGGCATGGCCAAGATGAAGATCGGCATCGCCAAGGGTAAGAAGAACCACGACAAGCGCGAGTCCCAGGCCAAACGCGACTGGTCGCGCCAGAAACAGCGGCTGCTGAAGGACGCGCGCTGACGCCATCTGGCAGCGCAGCCGCCACTATCCGGGGTCGGAACGTGGCCGGGCGGGGCAGGCCGGGCGGGCCGTTTGTCGCCGGGGCACCACGTTTGGCGTGTGTTGCATGGAAATATTGTACCGGAACAGCCGCTTCTCTTGCGACTCCGCGCGGTGGGCTGTACCCATGCGCCAGCGAACCTGAGGGGAGGCGTTTTTGATGGATGATCCGAAAACTCTTGTGTCAACCGAATGGCTGGCCGCCCATCTGAAGGATCCCGATCTCAGGATTCTGGACGGATCATGGTATCTGCCCAATGAGAACCGCGATCCCAAGGCGGAATATGACGCGGCCCATATCCCCGGCGCGCGTTTCTTTGATATCGATGATATTTCGGACCACCGCTCGGAATTGCCGCATATGGTGCCCCCGGTCGAGAAATTCATGTCCCGCCTGCGCGCGATGGGCGTGGGCGACGGGCATCAGGTGGTGGTCTATGACGGCGCCGGCCTGAAATCGGCGGCCCGTGTCTGGTGGCTGTTCCGGCTGATGGGGCAGATGAATGTCGCGGTGCTGGATGGCGGTCTGCCGAAATGGCAGGCCGAAGGGCATCCGGTCGAAGACCTGCCGCCGATGATCCGCGACCGCCACATGACCGTGCGGGTGCAGAACCAGCTGGTCCGCGATGTGACGCAGGTCTCTGCGGCCACCAAGCTGGGCGATCACGAAATCATCGACGCCCGCGCTGCCGAACGGTTCCGCGGCGAGGTGCCGGAACCGCGCGAGGGGCTGCGCTCGGGCCATATCCCCGGCTCGAAGAACGTGCCCTATGTGACCCTTTTGAACCCCGATGGCACCCTGAAAGACGTAAACGGCATTCGCGCCACCTTTGAAGGCGCCGGTGTCGATCTTGCGAAACCTGCCATCACCACTTGCGGCTCGGGTGTGACCGCCGCCGTTCTCAGCCTGGCCCTGGAGCGCATCGGCAAGACCGATCACGCGCTTTATGATGGATCCTGGGCGGAATGGGGCGCCTTCCCGACCCTACCCGTTGCAACCGGAGAGAACTGATGTTCGAAGCCCTGAAACCGCAGCCAGCGGATAAGATCCTGGCGCTGATGCAGATGTACCGCGAAGATCCGCGGGAGCAGAAAATCGACCTTGGCGTCGGTGTTTACAAGAACGCCGAAGGCGTCACCCCGGTGATGCGCGCGATCAAGGCCGCCGAGCACAAGCTGTGGGAAGAAGAAACCACCAAGGCCTATACCGGTCTGGCGGGTGATCCCGGTTATAGCGATGCAATGATCAAGCTGATCCTTGCGGGTAGCGTGGAGCGCGGCAATGTTGCAGCCGCCGCGACCCCGGGCGGCACCGGTGCGGTGCGCCAGGCGTTCGAGCTGATCAAGATGGCCAACCCCAAGGCGCGCGTCTTTGTGTCGGATCCGACCTGGCCGAACCACATTTCGATCCTGAAATACGTCGGCATCGAGACCGTCACCTACCGCTATTTCGACCGCGAGACCCGCGGCGTGAACTTCGATGGTATGATCGAGGATCTGAAGGGCGCGGAGAAGGGCGACGTGGTGCTGCTGCACGGCTGTTGCCACAACCCGACCGGTGCCAACCTCAACACCACCCAGTGGCAGGAGGTGATCGACCTTCTGAACGCGCGCGGCCTGATCCCGATGATCGACATTGCCTACCAGGGCTTTGGCGATGGTCTGGAAGAAGACGCAGCGGGTGTGCGCATGGTGGCTGCCCAGACGCCCGAATGCCTGATCGCGGCGAGCTGTTCCAAGAACTTCGGCATCTATCGTGAGCGCACCGGTCTTCTGATGGCGGTCAGCCAGGATGGCGGTGCTCAGGCGCTGAACCAGGGCACGCTGGCCTTCCTCAACCGGCAGAACTTCTCCTTCCCGCCGGATCACGGCGCGCGCCTGGTGACGATGATCCTGAACGACGACGCCCTGCGCGCCGATTGGGCATCCGAGCTGGAAGACGTGCGTCTGGGCATGCTGGGCCTGCGTCAGCAGCTGGCGGATGAGCTGCAGCGCCTGAGCGGCTCGGACCGCTTCGGCTTTATCGCGCAGCACCGCGGCATGTTCTCGCTGCTGGGCACCACGCCCGAGCTGGTCGAGAAAATGCGGGTCGACAACGGCATCTACATGGTGGGCGACAGCCGCATGAATATCGCGGGTCTCAACAAGACCACGGTGCCGCTGCTGGCCAAGGCGATCATCGACGCGGGCGTTTGAGCCGCGACGGTTTCGTACTGAGAATTGAGACTACAGGAACGGGCTCCCGATCCGGGGGCGCGTTTTTTGTTGCGCAGACTTGGGGCAGGGGCTCCCGCGCCCGCTGGTGCCTTGCCTTTGGCAAGCCTCCTTGGCGGCCTTGGGCGTGGCGCCGCTATCGCGGCGCAAGGGGGAATTGGCTGAGAAGCGGTTGAGGGGGCAATCTGCCCCTCAACGCGCCTTTACAAGGGTGAGGCGCCCTCTCTGCGCCTCAAGGGGAGGCCCGCGCGCTGCGCGGCGGCTCCGCCGCCCTTGACCCGCAGAGAGGTCTTCGGTGGTAACAAGAGACGGGAAGGGGGCAAAGGAAAACGCGGCCCCCGCAGGAGCCGCGTTTCGATGGTTTTCGAGAGGTGGGAGGCGTTTAGCCTGCCTTGAACTCCGGATAGGCTTCCATGCCCAGTTCCGCCATGTCGAGACCGTTGATCTCGTCTTCTTCGGTGACGCGGATGCCCATGGTGGCCTTCAGGATCAGCCAGACGACGGCGGAGACGATGAAGGTGAAGGCGCCGATGGCAACAAAGCCGGTGATCTGGGTCACGAAGGAGGTACCTTCGGTGTAGAAGGGAACCGCGAAGGTGCCCCAGAAACCTGCAACCAGGTGCACCGGGATGGCGCCAACGACGTCGTCGATCTTCAGCTTGTCCAGCATCGGCACAACGAAGACCACGATCACACCACCAACTGCACCGATCCAGAGTGCGCCGAACAGCGAGGGATCAAGCGGACCCGCGGTGATCGACACCAGACCGGCCAGGGCGCCGTTCAGGGTCATGGTGAGGTCGGGCTTCTTGAACATGATCTGGGTCAGCAGCAGGGCAGCGACAGCACCGGCAGCTGCAGCCATGTTGGTGTTGGCGAAGATGCGCGACACGTCGGTCACATCGCCCACGGTGCCCATCGCCAATTGCGAGCCACCGTTGAAGCCGAACCAGCCGAGCCACAGGATGAAGGTACCCAGGGTCGCCAGAGCCAGGTTGGAGCCGGGCATCGGGATGGTTTTGCCGTCTTTGTACTTGCCGATACGCGGGCCGAGGATCAGAGCGCCTGCCAGGGCTGCGAAACCGCCTGCTGCGTGCACCAGGGTGGAGCCGGCGAAGTCGGAGAAACCCATTTCAGACAGGAAGCCGCCGCCCCACTGCCAGGAGGCTTCGATCGGGTAGATGACGCCGGTCAGGATCGCGACGAAGATCAGGAAGGGCCACAGCTTGATACGCTCGGCCAGGGTGCCGGAGACGATCGAGGCGGTGGTGGCGCAGAACATCAGCTGGAAGAAGAAGTCGGAGCCAACCGAGGCATAATCGAGCGAGGCATCTGCTGCCGCCAGACCAACCGGTTCAAGCGAGGTGACGGAGAACCAGGGGCCCATCACGCCGGAGATCACCCAGTCGCCGGGGTACATCAGGTTGAAACCGATCAGCCAGTACATGATGGCCGCGATCGAGAACAGCGCGATGTTCTTGGTCAGCTGCATGGTCACGTTCTTGGAACGCACCAGGCCTGCTTCGAGCATGGCAAAGCCTGCAGCCATCCAGAACACCAGGAAGCCGCCGATCAGGAACAGCAGGGTGGTAAAGATATAGGGGTTGATGTCGGGGGTTTCTGCTGCCGCGTCCTGCGCCAGTGCCAGGCCCGGAAGGGCGGCAAAGGCCGTGGCGGCAAGAGAGAGTTTCAGTTTACGCATCTGTATTTTCCTCCGAAATGGACGCTTAAAGCGCCTCGAGGTTGGTTTCGCCGGTGCGCACCCGCACGGCCTGTGCCACATCCAGGACAAAGATCTTCCCATCGCCGATCTTGCCGGTGCGGGCGGTGGACGAAATGGTGTCGACCACCTGATCCGCCAGCTCCCCTGGCACCACGATTTCCAGTTTGACCTTGGGGACGAAGTTTACTTCGTATTCCGCGCCACGGTAGATTTCCGTGTGGCCCGCCTGGGCTCCAAAGCCTTTGATTTCCGTCACCATCAGACCTGAAACGCCGATTCCGGTCAGCGCTTCGCGGACCTCCTCGAGTTTGAAGGGTTTGATGGCTGCTATGATCATTTTCATCTCGACACCCTATTTCTGGACCACTTAGGCCGCTCCATTCGCACCTGCAGCAAAGCGGCCACCCCGAGTCGGGGGAACCGGAAGAGCCTGTTTGCAGGGCGGAATGGCGGCCTCTGGCCTAATTATTTTGCTTAAAAAGTGGTCAATGCCTGCATTTTGAGCGTTTTGAGGAGGGAGTTTCCGGCAAAACTGCCCCTCTACAAAGCAGTGGGATCGGTTTATTGTCGCCAAAACGGGCAAACCGGGCAGGACACTGGCAGGATACTGACATGGCACAAGGATCAGGGCGCAAGCCGCTGGTGGCGGATAAACGCTATCCCAAAAGCAGATCCGGCAAAGGGGCAAAGCCCGCGCGCCGGGGCGCACGAAAAGGCAGCTCTGGTGGTGGGATCTTTGGGTTCCTCTTCGGGCGCCGCAAACCTGCCGCAGCGCCCAAGAAGGCCGCGCCGCGGAAAAAGGCAGCAGCGACGCGCAAACCAGCCCCCAAACGCAAACGCGGGCTGATCGGGACCCTGCTGGCACCGTTTCGATGGCTGCTGCGTCTGGTCTGGGGCTTTACCTGGCGCGTCGGGCTGATCTGCACTGGCATCGTCGCCCTGGCGGTCGGCTATCAATACATGAAGCTGCCCGAGGTGACGCAGCTGCTGGATGGGCGGGCGCGTGGCTCGGTCACCCTGCTGGATGCCAAGGGAGAGGTCTTTGCCTGGCGCGGGGATCAGTTTGGCGGCGTCGTAACCACGCAGACCGTGTCGAAACACCTGAAGAACGCGGTGGTCGCCACCGAGGACAAGCGGTTCTACCGGCATTTCGGCGTTTCGCCGCGCGGGATCGCCAGCGCGGTGCGCATCAACCTGAGCGAAGGGCGCGGGCCGCTGTCCGGGCACGGTGGCTCGACCATCACCCAGCAGACGGCAAAGCTGCTGTGCCTGGGCGAGGTCTATGATCCCGACGTCTGGGAGAGTGAACGCGCCTATGAGGCGGACTGCCGTCAGGGCTCCCTTTGGCGCAAGGCGACCGAGGCCGTTTACGCCATGGCGATGGAGGCCAAGTATACCAAGGACGAGATCCTTTCGATCTACATGAACCGGGCCTATATGGGCGGCGGCGCCTATGGCGCCGAGGCGGCGGCGCAGCGCTATTTCGGAAAATCCGCGAACCAGCTGAACGCGGCCGAGGGTGCGATGATCGCCGGTCTTCTGACCGCGCCGTCCTCGCTGGCACCGACCAATAATCTCAAACGCTCGCAGGACCGCGCCGCCACCGTGCTGCGCCTGATGAACGAACAGGGCTATCTGACAACCAAGGAAACCCAATTCGCGCAAAGTCACCCCGCCGAGCTGAGCGAAGCTGCCGAGGCGCGGGCCGGGGGATATTTCGCCGATTGGGTGATGGATACGATCCCCAGCTATTTCGGCGATCAGACCACCGAGGACGTGGTGATCCGCACCACATTGGACCAGCGCCTTCAGAAAGCCGTGGAAGGCGCGGTGGATCATGTGTTTGAGAACAAGGTGCGCGAAGGGTCAAAGGCCCAGGCCGCCATCGTGGTGATGAGCGCCGATGGCGCCGTGCGCGCCATGGTGGGCGGGCGTAAGACGCGCGTGTCCGGCGTCTTCAACCGCGCCACCCAGGCTAAACGGCAGACCGGCTCCGCTTTCAAACCCTTTGTCTATGCCACGGCGCTGGAGCTGGGATACTCGCCGCTCGACCGGGTGCTGGATGCGCCTTATTGCATGGATATTCCGGGATCGGGCGAATGGTGCCCGCAGAATTATACCCGCAAATACTACGGCGAAATCACCCTCACTCAGGCGCTGCGGGATTCGCTGAATATTCCTGCGGTGAAAATTTCCGAAGCGGTGGGCCGCGATCTGGTGCGCCGGGTGGCTGGCGATTTTGGCATCGACAACGAGATGGCCGAAGGTCCGGCGCTGGCGCTGGGCGCCTCGGAAAGCACGCTTCTGGACATGACCGGCGCCTATGCCGGGATCCTCAACGGCGGCTCTTCGGTAACCCCCTATGGGGTGACCTCGCTGAGCCTTGTGGAAGACAGCGAACCGCTGATGGGCTCCAGCGGCGGTATGGGAGAGCGGGTAATCCGCACCAAGGCGGCGCAGCAACTGGTCTGGATGATGGAAAAGGTGATCGCCGAAGGCACCGGACGGCGGGCGCAGATCCCTGGCTGGCAGGCGGCGGGTAAGTCCGGCACCACCCAGGCGGCGCGGGACGCCTGGTTCATCGGCTTCACGGCGGATTACGTCGCCGGGGTCTGGATGGGCTATGACGATAACACGCCGCTGACCGGTGTGACCGGAGGCGGGCTACCGGCCGAGATCTGGCACGAGGCGATGGTGCGGGTGCACGAGGGCCTGGAGCCGAAACCGCTGCCGATGCAGGCGCCGGATCCATTGCCCACGCCGCAACCCTCAGACAGGGATCAGCGTCGCGGCCCCCGGATTGGTCAGGAGCTGGGCCGCGCGGTGGATGGCATCCTGAGGGATATCTTCGGCAACTGAGTTGGCGCCCCCGCCAGGCTGGCGGGGAGAGGTCGCGGCGACCCGTGCAGTCGCGATGCCGCGACCACAGGCAAGGCAACCAGTGGATCATAGTGAAATGTGGCAGGGAGCGGCTCCCGCCCGCTGTTGCTGCCCTGCCGGGCTGCCGCAGCCGTTGGGCCGTGGGCCGCGCATTGCGCGGCGCGGGCAGGGATCAGCTGAGGCGTTTCAGCTCTGAGATCATCTTGTCGATGTCGCCGCGGTTGCGGTCGAGAATGGCGCCGATCTCGGTCCGTTCGGTCAGCAGAAGGTTTACGCCCTCAATATACATATTGAAGAACAGATCCTTGCCGGAGCGGTTGGAGACCAGGAAGGTCACTTCGAACGGCGCCTGCCCCTTGAGATAGGCGGTGGTACTGACCTCGAACCATTTCTTGACGCGCTTCACACCGGTCACCTCGAGACGACCGCCGATGAATTCACGGAACCGCTGCCCATACTTGCGCGAGATATAGCCCTGAAAGGCGTCAGAGAAGGCCCGTTTCTGCGCTGCCGAGGCGCGGCGAGCATCGACGCCCATCGCATAGGCAGCAATATAAGAGGTGTCGCTGTACTGGCCAAAGATCCGCTCGAAATCGCGGTACATGGCATTTTCGGACTTGCCCGAGGCAATGACGCGATTGATGTCAGTGACAAGATTGTCGATCAACCGGCTGGCCGAGTTTTCGTTCAAAGCCCAGAGCGCACTGGGCGCGGTGATGGTTGCAGCACCAGCTGCGGCAAGAAACATACGGCGGTTCATCGTTCAAAACCCTTCGGTATCCAGTTCAAACGGATCGATCTCTGTGATCTCACTGCTTTCGCCCAGCTCAAAACGGCGGTTCTGAAGGTAGATCAGACGGGCCTGCGCATAGCTGTCGGCGCTTTCGTAGAGAATCGAATCCACGGTATCAGAATATCTTCCACGGTCTCCAAGCCGACGCACGATCTCTGCGTAGACACCGATGTTGTCGGCTGGATTATGCTCAGCAAAGGAAATGGGATTGGTGAAAAAATCAACGGCGATGCCCACCGCGTCACGGGTTGTTGAAGGACCGTAAACCGGCAGTTCCACATAGGCGCCTTCGCCGACGCCCCAGACGTGCAGCGTTTCACCGAAATTGGTATCGACCGGCGGAATGTCAAAGGCACTGGCCGGATCGCCGAGGCCGCCGACGCCGACGATGGTGTTGATGGCAAACCGCGCCAGTGCGATGCCGGATTCCTTTAGGTTACCCTGAAGCAGTGCGTTGACCGCTTGGCCCGGCATCGAGAGGTTCTCAGCAAAATGTGAAAAGCTCGTGACCATGGGGTCGGGGACGATCGCGACATAGCTTTTGGAGGCCGGACGGAAGGCCACGCGGTCAAGGCCAAGGTTGAACCGATGCACTGCCCGGTTCGTATTTTCATAGGGATCGAAGATCTCGCCCGCAGCTTTTGCCGCCGGATCCTGTGTCGCGCAGCCAGCCAAAAGCAGGGCTGATACAAGCAGGGCAGAGAGCGTTGCAAATGATCGCGTAAAAAAAGTCATCGGGTCTGGGTTTCCCTTGGTCCAAATTTGGAGCACACCGTGCGCACTTATTGGGAATCCTTCTGCTTCCCACCCTTTGAAGGCCTTGATTGTGAAACTGTGGCAGAATTGGAACAGGTTTTCTGCGGGCAGCTCGCTGCCCTGCTTTAGTATGAACAGGCGCGCTTGAACAGGTATTGGAACGAGAGATGAAGGAAAAAAATATAAAACCGGGATTTGATGAGCTTCGGTATGTGCGTCGCCGCAACCGTGGGCTTTTCTGGTCTACCGGAGTCTTCAGCTTTTTCGTGAACATGCTGATGCTGACCGGCCCGCTTTATATGATGCAGGTCTATGACCGGGTCCTGGGCAGCCGCTCAGAAGCAACCCTGGTGGCCCTGTCGCTCCTGGTGGTGTTCCTTTACGGCATGATGGGTCTTCTGGATTACGCCCGTGGCCGGATCCTGGCCCGGGCCGGAGCCCGGTTCCAGGCGGCGCTGGACCAGCGGGTGTTCGATGCCATGATCCGCCGCTCGGCGGTGGCGCGCGACCCGGTCGCCCAGACCGGCCTCAGCGACCTGGAATCCATCCAGCGGCTGATTTCCTCGCCGGTTCTGGGCGCCGCTTTCGACCTGCCGTGGACTCCGGTGTTTCTGGCCGGGATTGCCCTCTTTCACCCCTATCTGGGGCTGCTGGCGCTCACCGGTGGCGCGGTGCTGATCGGGATTGCCCTTCTCAACCAACTGCTGAGCCGTACGCCGCTGCAAAAAGCCAATATGTCCGGCCACAAGGCCAACCTGATGTCCGAGGAAATCCGCACCGAGGCGGAGATGATCCAGTCTATGGGGATGCGCGGCGCCGCCTTCCAGCGCTGGCAGAAGGCGCGTTCGGCCGCGCTGAAGGACAATATCGCGGCCAATGACACCGGCGGCGGCTTCACCACCCTCACCAAGACGCTGCGATTGTTTCTGCAATCGGCGATGCTGGGGCTGGGCGCCTATCTGGTGCTGCAGGGCGAGATGACGCCCGGGGCGATGATCGCCGGGTCGATCCTGATGGGCCGGGCGCTGGCCCCGATCGAACTGGGTCTCGGCCAGTGGCCCATGGTGCAGCGCGCCATGAAAGGCTGGAGCAACCTCGGCGAACTTCTGGCCAAGGTGCCGCCGGAACAGGAGCGCACCGCGCTGCCGCAACCCAAGGCGCTGCTCGAGGTGCAGGGGCTGGCGGTGGTGCCGCCCGGTGACAACAAGGCGCAGCTGCGCAACGTGTCGTTCCGGGTGCAGCCGGGACAGGCCATCGGCGTGATCGGCCCGTCGGGATCGGGTAAATCCACCCTGGCCAAGGCGCTGACCGGGGCCTGGCGCCCAGCGGCGGGCACGGTGCGGCTGGATGGGGCTTCCATTGATCAATATGCGCCGGAGGTTCTGGGCCGCCACATCGGTTACCTGCCGCAGCGGGTACAGCTGTTTGACGGCACCATCGCCCAGAACATTGCCCGGCTGTCTCAGGAGCCTGATGCCGAAAAGGTTGTTGCCGCCGCCAAAAAGGCTGCCGCGCATGATATGATCGTCAAGCTGCCTGACGGCTATGACACCGCGGTTTCTTCCGGTGGAGGGCGTCTGTCCGGCGGTCAGATGCAGCGGGTTGCTTTGGCGCGCGCGCTTTATGATGATCCGGTTTTCGTCATTCTGGACGAGCCCAATTCGAACCTCGACAATGATGGATCGGTGGCGCTCAATCAGGCGATCAAACAGCTCAAGGCCGAAGGAAAATCGGTGATGATCATGGCCCACCGTCCAGCGGCCATTCAGGAATGCGATCTGCTGCTGGTGATCGACCAGGGCGTGCAGACCGCCTTTGGCCCCAAGGACAAGGTACTGCAGGAAATGGTCGCGAACCATCAGACGATCCGCAAGGCACGGGCCCCCGGAGGTGTACAATGAGCGTAGAAAAAGACTGGTCCGCCCGGCGTCCGCTGGCCATCGGGCTTCTTGGACTACTGATCCTGGTCGGTGGGTTTGGAACCTGGGCGGTGATGTCCTCGATTGCGGGCGCAGTTGTGGCGACCGGCCGGATCGAGGTGGATCGCAACCGTCAGGTGGTTCAGCATCTGGATGGTGGCATCGTATCGGAAATCCTGGTCGATGAAGGCGATACCGTTGCCGCCGGGCAGACGCTGCTGCGTCTTGATGCGGCCGAACTGCACTCGCGGCTGGTGATCACCGAAGGCCAGCTGTTCGAGATGATGGCCCGCCGTGGGCGGCTTGAGGCCGAGCGCGACGAGGCGGAGGAAATCACGTTTGACGCCGAACTGGTGGCTCTGGCCCCCGAGCGGCCCGAGGTGCGCGACCTTATGGAGGGGCAGCAGCGTCTGTTTCTGGCCCGCCGGGATTCCACTGCCCGCGAGATCGAGCAACTGGAAAAGCGCCGCGCCCAGATCAACGATCAGATCGTCGGGATCAAGGCGCAGCAGGATTCCATGCGGGTGCAGCTGGAGCTGATCGGCGAAGAGCTGAAGAACCAGCAGACCCTGCTGGAGCGCGGGCTGGCTCAGGCTGGAACGGTTCTGAACCTGCGCCGCACCGAGGCGAACCTCAGCGGCTCTCTGGGGGAGCTTCTGGCCAATCAGGCCCAGGCCGAAGGCCGTATCACCGAAATCGACATCCAGATCCTGACGCTTGGCTCGCGCCAGCGCGAGGAGGCGATCACCCGGCTACGTGATCTGCGCTATCAGGAACTAGAGCTGGCCGAAACCCGCCGCTCGGTTCTGGAGCGGCTGAACCGGCTCGATATCACCGCGCCGGTCTCGGGCGTTGTCTATGGTATGCAGGTCCACACGCCGCGCTCGGTGATCCGCCCGGCAGAGCCGGTGCTGTATCTGGTACCGCAGGACCGGCCGCTGGTGATCGCGGTGCAGGTCGTGCCGACGGATATCGATCAGATCTTTGTCGGTCAGTCGGTTACGCTGCGCTTCTCGGCGCTGGATCAGCGCCAGACTCCGGAACTCTTTGGCAAGGTGACGCAGGTCTCTGCTGACGCTTTTGAGGACGAAGGCACGCGGGTCTCTTACTACCGCGCCGAGATCGAGTTGAACGAAGGCGAGCTGGAAAGACTGCCTGCGGATACCGCCCTTATCCCGGGCATGCCGGTGGAAAGCTATATCCGCACCAAGGATCATTCGCCCATGGCCTATCTGCTGAAACCGCTGAGCGATTATTTCGTCAAGGCCTTCCGCGAAACCTGATCACGCGGGCCGCCGACAGAGCGTTTTGCTCTTTTCGGCGGCCTGCTTCGGCGCTAGCGTCGCCTCCAAACAGTGATCTGGAGGACAGCCGTCATGAGCATCGAAGCCAAACTTGCAGAACTGGGCGTTACCCTGCCCGAAGCCCCGGCACCGGCGGCAAACTACGTGCCCTACGTCGTGGCAGGGGACATGGTTTATGTCTCCGGTCAGATTTCGGCGGATGAAAGCGGGCTGATTACCGGCACCCTTGGCGATGACATGGAGGTCGAGGCTGGTCAGGCGGCGGCAAAACGCTGCGCCATCGCGCTTCTGGCACAGTTGAAGGCGGCTTGCGGCGGTGATCTGGAGCGTCTGGTGCGGGTCGTGAAACTGGGCGCCTTTGTCAATTCCACCGCCGATTTCACCCAGCAGCCGCAGGTGGTGAACGGTGCCTCCGATTTCCTGGTGGCGGCGCTTGGCGATGCCGGTCGGCACGCGCGCTCCGCCGTCAGCAGCCCCTCTCTGCCGCTCGGCGTTGCTGTTGAAATCGACGCGGTGTTCCAGATCAAATGAGGCCCGCGCTACCCGCCCCGTTCCTGAAGCTGCCGGTGGCGCATCGCGCGCTGCACGATCTGGCGGCGGGGCGGCCTGAAAACAGCCGCGCGGCGATCCGCGCGGCCATCGCGGCGGGTTATGCGATCGAAATCGATCTGCAACTCTCTGCCGACGGGCAGCCGATGGTGTTTCACGACGATACGCTGGAGCGGCTGACCGAAGAGACCGGCCCGGTCCGGGCGCGCACGGCAGAGGCGCTGCGCCGGATCCCACTGAGCGGCGGCGATGGTGAATGCATACCGGATTTCGCCGAAGTGCTGCAGCTGGTGGCGGGGCAGGCGCCGCTGCTGATCGAGATCAAGGATCAGGACGGCCAGATGGGCGCGAACGTGGGGGCGCTGGAACGGGCCGCCGTGGCGGCCTTGCAGGGCTATGACGGGCCGGTGGCGCTGATGTCCTTCAACCCGCATTCGGTGGCGGAACTGGCGCGTCTTGCGCCTCATATCGCGCGCGGCATCGTCACCAGCGCCTATGTGCCGGAAGAGTGGCCTGAACTGCCCCGCGCGGTCTGCAACGATCTGCGCAATATCCCGGATTTTGACCGGGCAGAGGCCTGTTTCATCAGCCACGAAGCCAGCGATCTGGCACGGCCCCGGGTGCAGGCGTTGCGCGATGCCGGGGTTCCGGTGCTGTGCTGGACCATAACCTCGCCTGCCGAAGAGGCGGAGGCGCGCAGCTATGCTGACAATGTGACCTTTGAGAATTATCTTTCCCCGCTGCCGTCTTGATCCGCCCCGTACAGGGGCCAGATACTGATGAGCAAAGGAGGCCGCATGGATCAGGCACAGATCGAAATTCAGGTTCTGGAGTCCCTGTCGCAGATCGCGGCCAAGGACTGGGACGCCTGCGCCTGCCCCGAGGCCGCGGATGGTGGGCGCCCGCTCGATCCCTTTACCACCCATAGGTTTCTGCTGGCCTTGGAGCAAAGCGGATCGGTCGGGCGCGGCACTGGCTGGCAGCCGCAGTATCTGACCGCCTATCAGGACGGGCAGCTGATCGCCTGCGCGCCGCTTTATGCCAAATCGCACAGCCAGGGCGAATATATCTTCGATCACAACTGGGCCCATGCCTATGAGCAGGCGGGCGGGCGTTATTATCCCAAGCTGCAGATCGCGGTGCCCTTTACCCCCGCAACCGGTCGCCGCCTGCTGGTGCGTCCAGGGGCCGAGGGCATCGGCCATTCGGCGCTGGTGCAGGGCGCGGTGCAACTGGCGGCGGACAATCGTGTTTCTTCGCTGCACGTGACCTTCTGCACCGAGGAGGAAGCGCAGATCGGTTCCGAAATCGGATTGATGAGCCGCGCCACCCAGCAATATCACTGGCTGAACGACGATTATGCCGATTTCGCCGATTTCCTTGCAGCCCTGTCGTCACGCAAGCGAAAGACCCTGCGCAAGGAACGGCGGCAGGCGCAGGCGTTTGGCGGTGAGATCGCCTGTTACACTGGCGCTGATCTGCGCCCCGAACACTGGGATGCCTTCTGGGAGTTCTATCAGGACACCGGCAGCCGTAAATGGGGCTCTCCCTACCTCAGCCGCGCCTTCTTCGAAATCGCGCATGAGGTCATGGCGGATGACATGTTGCTGGTGCTGGCCGAACGGGACGGGCGCCCGGTTGCCGGGGCGCTGAACTTCATCGGTCGTGAGACGCTCTATGGCCGCTACTGGGGCTGCATCGAGCATCACCCGTTCCTGCATTTCGAACTGTGCTATTATCAGGCGATTGAACAGGCCATCGCGATGGGGCTGAAGCGGGTCGAGGCCGGCGCGCAGGGTGAGCACAAGCTGGCGCGCGGTTATTTGCCGACGCAGACGCACAGCCTGCATTGGATTGGTGATCCCGGGTTCGCAGATGCGGTACAACGCTATCTGGAGGCCGAGCGGGCTGCGGTCGAGGAAGAGATCGAGATCCTTACCGACTATGGTCCGTTCCGAAAGGCACAAGTGGAGGAACAGGAATGACCGAGAAACTCTCCGAGGCCACCCGTGGCCCGCTGCTGGATCCGCTGTTCGCTGCGGGCTGGAGCATGGTGGAAGGGCGCGATGCCATCACCAAGGTCTACCTGTTCGCAGGTTTCGACGAGGCCTTTGGCTGGATGACCCGAGCGGCGATCTGGGCGGAAAAGTGGAACCACCATCCGGAGTGGCGCAATATCTACAATCGGGTCTGGGTGGTTCTAACCACCCATGATGTGGGCGGGCTCAGCGCGCAGGATGCCAAGCTGGCGCGCAAGATGGATGCTCTGTTTGGCCGGGTTGAGTAGGCGCGCGGCCAACCCAGCCTGCAGGTAAAAAGCCAGTAACTGAAAGATATACCCCCGGCTGCTTGGCAGCCGGGGGTACTTCTAGGCCTGGGATCAGGTTGGAACAGGTTGGATCAGGGCGGGCGCGCTTAGTGGGCTTCGGCCCAGTTGTCGCCGGTGCCGGCATCGACGGTCAGTTTCACATCCAGATGCACCGCCGGATCTGCGGCGCTTTCCATTACCCGGCGAGCGGTCTCGGTGGTTTCCTCCACTGCCGACTCGGGCACCTCGAAGATCAATTCGTCGTGCACCTGCAACAGCATCTTGGCGGGCAGGTGGGCGATGGCATCCGGCATCCGGACCATGGCGCGGCGGATCACGTCGGCGGCTGTGCCCTGGATGGGCGCGTTGATCGCGGCCCGTTTGGCAAAACCGGCGCGCGGTCCCTTGGCGTTGATCTCGGGCGTGTGGATCTTGCGCCCGAACAGGGTCTGCACGTGGCCGTGCTCCTTGGCGAACTCCACGGTGCTGTCCATGTATTTGCGGATACCGGGGAAACGTTCGAAATAGCGGTCGATGAAGCCCTGCGCCTCGGCCCGCGGGATGCGCAGATTGCGCGCCAGGCCAAATCCCGAGATGCCGTAGATCACACCAAAGTTGATCGCCTTGGCCTTGCGGCGGATGTCGGGCGTCATTTCATCCAGCGGCACGTCAAAGACCTCGGAGGCGGTCATGGCGTGAATGTCCAGCCCGTCGGCAAAGGCCTGTTTCAGCGTGCCGATATCGGCCACATGGGCGAGAATGCGCAGTTCGATCTGGCTGTAGTCGAGCGACAGCAGCTTGTTGCCGGTCTCCGCCACGAATGCCTCGCGGATGCGGCGGCCTTCCTCGGAGCGGACGGGGATGTTCTGCAGGTTCGGATCGGCGGATGCCAGCCGTCCGGTGTTGGCGCCGGTCTGCACGTAGGATGTGTGCACCCGGCCCGTTTCCGGGTTGATGTGATCCTGCAGCGCATCGGTGTAGGTCGATTTCAGTTTCGACAATTGCCGCCAGTCCAGCACCCGCGCGGGCAGCTCGTGCTCGGTGGCGAGTTCTTCCAGGATATCGGCGCCGGTGGCATAGGCGCCGGTCTTGCCTTTCTTGCCGCCTTCGATGCCCATCTTGTCGAACAGGATCTCGCCCAGCTGTTTCGGGCTGCCGACGTTGAAGCTTTCACCGGCGAGGGTGTGGATCTCATCCTCCAGCGCCGCCATTTTCTGGGCAAAGGCGTTGGACATGCGGCTCAGCGTGTCGCGGTCCACCTTGATGCCGTGACGTTCCATCCGGGCCAGCACCGGCGACAGGGGGCGTTCCAGCGTTTCATAAACGGTGGTGACCTTTTCGCGGTGTAGCTGCGGCTTGAACGTCTTCCACAGGCGCAGGGTGATATCGGCGTCCTCGGCTGCGTAAGGCACGGCATCGGCAATCGGCACCCGGTCGAATGTGATCGCGGATTTGCCTGTGCCCAAGAGAGGCTTGATCGGGATCGGCGTGTGATCGAGGTACCGTTCCGAAAGCGTGTCCATTCCATGGCCATGCTCGCCCCCGTGCAGGGAGTATGACAGCAGCATGGTGTCATCATAGGGCGCCACGGTGATGCCATCCGCAAAGCCCGCTCCGCGTTGGCGGGCCATGATCTTGGCATCGTATTTCATGTTCTGGCCGATCTTGATGATCGCGGGATCCTCAAGCACCGGTTTCAGCATCGAAAGTACCGTGTCGAAATCCATCTGGCCCTCGGCCAGCGCGTCCGATCCAAAAAGATCGTCGCTGCCTGCCTCGGCCTTGTGGGTGAGGGGGATATAGCAGGCTTCGCCCGGCTCCACACACAGGGAGACGCCAACCAGATCAGCGGTCATTTCATTGAGGCCGGTGGTCTCGGTGTCAAAGGCAACCCAGCCGCGGCCCCGGATCCGGTCGATCCAGACCTGCAGCGCCTCGGCATCGCGCACGCATTCGTATTTTTCGGCGTCGAAAGGCACGGCCTCTGCCGGATCGTCCTCTGCTGCCGCAGCGGGGGTAGCGGTGGGTTCCGGGATCACCGGCGCTTCGCGGCCCATCTGCTTGGCCATCCGGGCGCTGAGGGTGCGGAACTCCATCTCGGTCAGGAAATTCAGCACCGTATCCGGATCGGGTTCGCGCAGTTCCAGATCATCAAGCGAAAAGTCGAGCGTCATGTCGCAGTCCAGCTGCACCAGCTTTTTCGACAGTTCGATCTGGTCGCGTTTCTCGATCAAGGTTTGGCGGCGCTTGGGCTGTTTGATTTCTTCGGCGCGGTCCAGCAGCTCATCAAGGCTGCCGAACTCATTGATCAGCAGCGCGGCGGTCTTGATCCCGATGCCCGGCGCGCCGGGGACGTTATCGACGCTGTCACCTGCCAGTGCCTGCACATCGACCACCCGGTCGGGGCCGACGCCGAATTTTTCCATCACGCCGTCACTGTCGATGCGCTTGTTCTTCATCGCGTCCAGCATTTTGACGCCGCCGCCGACCAGCTGCATCAGGTCCTTGTCCGAGGAAATGATGGTGCAGCGCCCGCCCGCATCGCGTGCCTGATGGGCCAGGGTGGCGATGATGTCGTCGGCTTCGAAACCTTCGATCTCCTTGCAAGCGATGTTGAAGGCACGGGTGGCGTCGCGGGTCAGCGGGAACTGCGGACGCAGGTCTTCGGGCGCAGGCGGGCGGTTGGCCTTGTAAAGATCATAAAGATCGTTGCGGAAGGTCTTGCCCGAGTGATCGAAGATGACTGCCACATGTGTGGGCGCATCGGGGCCGGTATTGGTCTCGATATATTTCACCAACATGTTGCAAAAACCCGCGACGGCGCCGATTGGCAGCCCGTCGGACTTGCGCGTCAGCGGCGGCAGCGCGTGGTAGGCCCGAAAGATGAAGGCCGAGCCGTCGATCAGGTGAAGATGGCAGCCTTTGCCGAATTGCGTACCGCTCATGACTGTCGCGCTCCTTCCCGGGAAACTGTTCGTGTTCTGTTTTCGGGTTATCGGTGATCCGATGGCCAAGGGCAATTGGAGTTTCCGCAAAGCCGGGCAATCAGCAGGATTGCGGCGCATGGGTAAGGACGGCCCGCTTCCCTTTTGCCGGGGAGGGGCGGGGGCTGTCCGGCCTATCGGCCTGACGAGATACCAAGATTGGCGGCACGAAAACCGGGCATCAGGCCAGCTGTAAACAGTCTGTTTCCACCCTGTGTTGGCGGTTTTTCTCCGGCATTTTAAGTTTCTGGTGTATCAAGCGTCAATCGCGCGTGCCCGAGGTGGGAGCCTGGGGGGACGCTGAATTTGGAAAAATCTGTTCCACCAACCTTGCGTTTGAGTGAAGGAGAACCGGATGCCGGATTATGCAAAGGTCTTCAATTATGAAGCAGAAGGGCTGTCCTACACGGTCTCCCTTTATGAGGAAAATGGCGAATTCTTTGCCGATATTTCGGTCGTCGAAGGGGCGATGGATGTGAATGCCGTCTATTTTGGCGACGACGACTTTTCGGGTGACAGCGCCTCGCTGGATGGTCCGCTCAACATGAACGGGACCCGGCTTGAAGGCGATAAGATCCAGTGGGACGATGCTGCAGCGCTGAGCGATCCGGGTCTTGGTCCGGAGGGGGAAGACAAGGAAACCTATCTGTCGGATGGCGATACGCTGACGGTGTCTCTGGATGTCGATAGCCTTGAGGATATTGATATTTTCGGTATTCGGGCCACCTCGACAACCACTGATGCGGGATCGATCAAGGGCGTTTCCACGGACCCCGAAGAGCCGGAGGTGCCCGAGGAGCCGGAAGACCCCACCTACAGCAAGATCTTCTTTGGTGAGGAGTTCTCTGACACGGGCGCGCCCCTGGGCGGTACCTATATTCTGGACGAAGAACCCGATCCGAACCCCTATAACAACATCGCACTGCCCGAGGGCACCGAGCCGACCTTTGAAAACTACCTGTCCTACTTCGATACGGACGAGGTCTATGGCGAAGTAACCTCAATCGAATCCATCATCTTCTATGGCGATGGCGCGGATGGGGAACCCGAGGAACTGTTCCGAATCGATGCACCCGAAGGCGGCTTTCAGGATGCTGATGAGGTGCTGATGGCCTATGATGACGCGCTTGAGGGCCTCTCGGCCTCTGGCGATGAGTCCGGTCAGGAGCTCATGGCGGCGCTGAGCCTTGAGCCGGATGCAGAGAGTGACGCGGGCGCGGGCGAAGAGGCGGCTATGGAAGAGGACGAGCTCGACATGGTCTGAGCCCACGGGCCAGATAGCGGATAATTCCGAGCTGACTGGCCCAAATGACGATAGAATATAGAAAAGGCGCCTCCGGTCTCCCGTGGGCGCCTTTCGTCGTCTCAGGCATGCTGATCTGCCGGAAAAGGTGGGATCAGTTGGCTTTACCTTCGAAATCCTTGTGGATGTACTTGCAGTCGCAATAGGGGCATTCGACCCAGCCGGTATCCTCGGGGATCTGCAGGTAGACCCGCGGATGTCCCAGCGCGCCTTCGCCGCCGTCGCAGGCGACACGGTAGCTGTCAACGATCTTGGTTTCAGGCGCTTCGATGGTCATCGGCTGGCGATCCTCTTGCTGATGGGGTAGGGGCTTTATGTGACAGGACAGCCGAGGGAGCAAGAGCCGCGATGACTGATGATGCAATCCGGATCGAAAGCTTGCGCAAAACCTACAAGGGCGGCAAGGGCCAGCCCGAGAAACACGCGCTGAAGGGCATCGATCTGACGGTGCCGCGCGGATCGGTCTTTGGGCTGCTCGGGCCGAACGGGGCCGGCAAGTCCACCCTGATCAACATCCTTGCGGGGCTGGTGGTAAAAACCAGCGGCAAGGTGACGATCTGGGGCTTTGATCAGGACGAAAATCCGCGCCAGAGCCGCGCCTCGATCGGGGTGATGCCGCAGGAGCTGAATCTGGACCCCTTCTTCACCCCACGCGGCGCGCTGGAGGTGCAGGCGGGTCTTTATGGCGTGCCGAAATCCGAACGCTACAGCGATGAGATCCTGCGCATGATCGGGCTGGAGGACAAGGCCGAAGCCTATGCCCGGACCCTGTCGGGCGGCATGCGGCGGCGGCTGTTGCTGGGCAAGGCGCTGGTGCACCGCCCCAATATCCTGGTGCTCGATGAACCCACCGCCGGGGTGGATATCGAGCTGCGTCAGATGCTGTGGGAAAACGTGCGCAAGCTGAACCAGCAGGGCATGACCATCATCCTCACCACCCATTATCTGGAAGAGGCCGAAGAGATGTGCGACGAGATCGCCATCATCAACCAGGGCGAAGTGGTGGCGCGCGACAGCACCGCGAATCTGCTGGGCCGTCTCGATGCCCGCGCCATGGTGGTGCATCCGGCCGCACCGGTGAACGATCTGCCAAAAGGCGAAGGCATCGAGTCCGAGCTGCGCGGTGATGGCGCCGTGGTACTGCGCTATCACAGCCAGAAAACCAGCGCCGAGGATGTGCTGGCCGCCGTGCGCGCCGCCGGGATCTCGATTCGCGATGTGAAGACCGAAGAGGCGGATCTGGAGGATGTCTTCCTCGCGCTTACGAAATCTGCCTGAGGGGCACCCCGATGCGCATTCGTCCATTCGAGCAGCGTGATGCGGCGGATTGGGGCCGCATCTTTCATGCCGCCGTGCACGGGATCGGCGCGCGGGACTACACCCCGGCGCAATGCGTGGCCTGGAGCCCGGAGGAAGCGCCCGCCGATGTGATCGAGCAGCGCGCAACTGATGGGCGGCAGATCTGGGTGGCGGCGGATGAGGAGGGCGTGGCGCAGGGGTTCATCGAGCTGGAGCCGGATGGCCATATCGACTGTTTCTACATCGCGCCGGATCATGCGGGCACCGGGATCGGCGCCGCGCTTTATGCCGCGCTGGAAGAAGAAGCCCACAGGCGTGGTCTTGATAGCCTTTACGTCGAGGCCAGCGAAGCCGCCCGCCGGTTCTTCCTGCGGCAAGGCTTCACCGAAAAGGGGCGCCGCGATTTCATCCGCCGGGGCGTGGCCATGCATAACTATGCCATGGGGAAAGCGCTGTAGGCGCCAACCTGTTGGTCCGGCCGCCAGGCCGGGCAGCGCCCAACCCTCGCCCAGGGAGGGCGCGTTGCACCCACCCTGGGTCGGGCGCTGGCCTACTTGCATTCACTCTCGATCAATTCGCGCCTGATAGCAGTTGTTGCGGGCCGATCGGATGTGGATATAGGCGATGCGGGGATCGGCGAAGATCTCCTCGGCCTGTCCCATCATGCGCTCCGCCTCCACCACCGCGCCGGTGCCATAGACGATACGGTCATCCTGTCCGTAACCCTTGATCAGATAATCGGGAGAGCCTTGCAGCACCTCGGGCATCGCGTCCCCTTCGTGGCGGGAGCATTCCTCTGCACAAAGAAAAATCGGCCCGACCTCGGCATAGGGCTGCGGGGTGGGAAAGGGACGGTGGGCAAGGATCAGCATCCCGGCGCCTTCGGGGATGTAGCGCAGGCAGTGGCGGCAGGGATTTCCGGCTCCGCCTGATGTGCTACGTTCCGGTGTCTGGCCGTTTGCATCAAGGCCTCCGGCCTGCAGGGCGCGGGCGGTGTCGGTTGTAAGGGCGGTGATTGTCAGCATGTCTGTCTCCTGTTCTGACGCGACATTGCCCGCAGTGTCAGGGCGGTGGCGACCCGGATCCTGCGCATCTGGCTGATGGTGAAAGCAGGCAGAGGCTCCCGCCTGTTTCAAAACCGGCAAGGCCGGATTTTCCCCGGTTGGGCGTGGCGCGGATCCCCCTTCGGGCGGGATCCGCGGGGCGGCACCCTGTAGCGGAATGGGTGACTCGAAATGAGAACAAAACGTGAATATATACTGGAGGCATGTCTGTTGAATTCGCGATTCTGTCCAACTTCACCTTTCTCACCGGGGCGTCGCACCCGGAGGAGTACGTGGAGCGTGCGGTGGGGCTGGGGATTGAGGCGCTGGCGATCGCAGACGAGAATTCGGTGGCGGGGATCGTGCGCGCGCACAGCCATTGCCGCGATATTGCCCGGCGTGTGGCAGAGCGACAGGCCTGGGACCGGGACAATACGCCCATCGGGCCGCCCCGGCCTGCGGATGTGTCACCCGCGCCCTCCTTTCCGATTTATGCGGTGCCACGGCTGATCCCGGCAGCGCGGCTGGTGTTCGCCGATGCGCCGCCGCTGATCGCCTTGCCAGAGGATCGTACAGGCTGGGGGAGCCTGTGTCGGCTGATCTCGGCTGGGCGGTTGCGGGCCGAGAAAGGTGCCTGTCATCTGGAACTGGCTGATCTTCTGGAGCAGGGCGAGCGGTTGCACCTGCTGCTTTTGCCACCGGCGGGACACCTACCGGGCGGCGCGGGCGGATGGGCGCCGCATATGGAGGCGCTAACGCGCCGCTTTGCCGGGCGGATGCACCTGATGATGGCACCTGCTTATGATGGGCGGGATGGGCGTCGCTTTGCCAGGCTGGAGGAGCAGGCAAATGCGCTGAACCTATCCACGATTGCCAGCGCCGCCCCGCGCATGCACCACGGGTCGCGCCGCCGCCTTGCGGATGTGCTCAGCGCCATTCGCCTGCGCTGCCGGGTCGAGGATCTGGGCCGCGCCGCCCTTGCCAATGGCGAACAGCGCCTGCGTGCACCGCATGAGATGCAGCGGATCTTTCGCGGGCATGAGGGGGCGCTGACCCGGGCGCAGGATCTCGCAGCGCGGCTCACGTTCTCGCTGGATGAGTTGCGCTATGACTATCCGGATGAGGGGCTGGAGGGTGAAACCCCGTCCGCGCGTCTGCGCCGTCTGGCAGAAGAGGGGCTGATCTGGCGCTATCCCGCAGGCGCGCCGCCAAAGGTGCGCGACATGCTGGAGCATGAGCTGACCCTGATCGCCCGTTTGAAATACGAGCCTTATTTCCTGACTGTGCGCGACATCGTCGATTTCGCGCGCTCCCGCGGGATCCTGTGTCAGGGGCGCGGCTCGGCGGCGAATTCGGTGGTGTGTTATTGCTTGGGCGTCACCTCGGTCAGTCCGGAAACCGGCACCATGGTGTTTGAGCGCTTTGTCTCCGAGGCCCGCGATGAGCCGCCCGACATCGATGTGGACTTTGAGCATGAGCGCCGCGAGGAGGTGATCCAGTGGATCTATGACCGCTATGGCCGCCACCGGGCGGGGCTCTGCGCGACGGTGATCCATTACCGGGGCAAGCGCGCCATCCGCGAGGTGGGCCGCGCCATGGGGCTGAGCGAAGATACCATTGCTGCCATGTCCTCGCAGCTGTGGGGCAGTTTTGACCGCAGCGGCGGCGGCGATGCCCGCCTGCGCGAGATCGGACTGGATCCCGACGCGCCCCGCCTGCGCCAGACGCTGGATCTGGTGGGGCAGATCATCGGCTTTCCGCGGCACCTTAGCCAACATGTAGGCGGATTCATCATCACCGCGGGCCGACTGGACGAGTTGGTGCCGATCGAGAACGCTACCATGGAGGGGCGCACGGTCATTTGCTGGGATAAGGACGATATCGACGCGCTGGGCATTCTCAAGGTCGATGTCTTAAGCCTTGGCATGCTGACCTGCATCCGCAAGGCCTTTGACCTGATGCGGCAGCATCACCGGCTGGATTACGCGCTGGCGACGCTGCCGCCCGAGGATCCGGCGGTCTACGACATGCTGTGCCGGGCTGACAGTATCGGCGTTTTTCAGGTCGAAAGCCGGGCGCAGATGAATTTCCTGCCGCGCATGCGACCGCGCAATTTCTATGATCTGGTGATCGAGGTGGCGATCATCCGCCCCGGCCCCATTCAGGGCGATATGGTGCATCCCTATATCCGCCGCCGCAATGGCGAGGAGCCGGTGGAGTTCCCTTCCGATGCGTTGGGTGAGGTGCTGGGCAAGACCATGGGCGTGCCGCTGTTTCAGGAGCAGGCGATGCAGATCGCCATGGTGGGGGCGGGCTTCACCCCCGAGCAGGCCGACCGGCTGCGCCGTTCGCTGGCGACCTTCAACAAGCACGGAAATGTGTCGGAATTCCGCAGCCTGTTCCTGCGCGGCATGGCGCGCAATGGCTATGATGCGGAGTTTTCCGAGCGCTGCTTTTCCCAGATCGAAGGCTTTGGCGCCTATGGGTTCCCCGAAAGCCACGCCGCCAGTTTCGCGCTCTTGGTCTATGCCTCGGCCTGGACCAAATGCCACCATCCGGGGATCTTTGCCTGCGCGCTTTTGAATTCGCAGCCGATGGGGTTCTACGCGCCTGCGCAGATCGTGCGGGACGCCCGCGCCCATGGGGTGGAGGTGCGCCCCATCTGCATCAACGCCAGCTATTGGGACAATGTGATGGAGCCGGACGGGCAGGGCGGGCTGGCGTTGCGCCTTGGCTTTCGCCAGATCAAGGGGCTGAGCGATGAGGATGTCAGCTGGCTCACGGCGGCGCGCGGCAATGGCTATACCGAGGTGCAAGACGTCTGGCGTAAGGCGGGCCTGCCGCCGCCGGTGATCGAACGACTGGCCGAGGCCGATGCCTTTGCCGTGCTGGGGTTGTCGCGTCGTGAGGCGCTGTGGCAGGCCAAGGCGATTACCGCAAAGAAACCCCTGCCGCTGTTCGAGCGCGAACTGGAAGGTGAGGCCATTGATGAACCCACCGCCCATCTGCCGCAGATGACTCTGGGCGAAGAGGTGGTAGAGGATTACGTCGCCATGCGCCTGTCTTTGCGTGCCCATCCTGTTGCGCTGCTGCGGCATATCCTGACGCCAGAGGGGTAAGCGGCACCGAGCCAGGGATCGCGCCCGACCTTGGGTGGGTGCAAAGCGCCCTCCCATGGGGGAGGGTCGGGCGCGGCCCTCACGCTTACCTGCGCCCTTTGCCACATCTGGCGCTAACGGCGGTTTCCCATTTCGCGGCAAGCCTGTAGAAGGCCTCTCAACGCTGACACAGCCCGACCATGGCGGAGATGAACCGATGAGCAGACCGAAACCCGTTGTCCCCAAACCCGTCGTACTCTGTATTCTTGATGGCTGGGGCGCCGGGGAGCCGGGGGTGGCGAATGCGCCCTATCTGGCCAAGACGCCGACCTTTGATGCGATCATGGAAAACGGCCCCACCGCGCGGCTGATCACCCATGGGCCGGATGTGGGTCTGCCCTCGGGGCAGATGGGCAACTCCGAGGTCGGCCACACCAATATCGGCGCCGGCCGGGTGGTGGCGATGGATCTGGGCCAGATCGACCTTGCGATCGAGGACGGCTCTTTCTTTGACAATGCTGCCTTGCAGGAGTTTATCGCCAAGCTGAAGAAAACCGGCGGCGCCGCGCATCTGATGGGGCTGGTCTCGGACGGGGGGGTGCACGGGCATATCACCCATATCCTGGCGGCGATCAAAGCGATCCGCGACGCAGGCGTGCCGGTCTGGCTGCATGCCGTGACCGACGGCCGTGACGTGGCCCCGAAATCGGCCTTTGGTTATTTCGAGGAACTGAAGGAAAAGATGCCCGAAGGTGCCCGCGTGGCCACGGTCACGGGGCGCTATTATGCCATGGACCGCGACAACCGCTGGGAACGCGTCAAGGAAGCCTATGATGCGATGATCAAGGGCGAGGGCCGTGCGGTGCGCGATGCCCACGACGCGGTGGATCACGGCTATAACCAGTCGGAAACTGATGAATTCATCAGCGCCAGCGTGGTGTCGGGCTACACGGGCGCACAGGATGGGGATGGCTTCTTCTGTCTCAACTTCCGCGCCGACCGCGCGCGTGAGATCCTGCGCGCTATCGGCGAGCCGGGCTTTGCCGATTTCGACACCGGCCCGCGTCCGCAGTGGGCCGGGCTGCTGGGAATGGTGGAATACTCCGAAGGACATAACGCCTATATGACCACCTGCTATCCCAAGGCGCCCATCGTCAATACGCTGGGGGAATGGGTTGCGAAACAGGGACTCACTCAGTTCCGCTTGGCCGAGACCGAGAAATACCCGCATGTGACCTTCTTCCTCAATGGCGGCAAGGAAGAGCCGGAGGTGGGCGAGGACCGTTACATGCCGAAATCGCCCAAGGTCGCGACCTATGACCTTCAACCCGAAATGTCGGCGCCTGAGGTGACCGAGAAATTCGTTGAGGCGATCGAGAAGGGCTATGACCTGATCGTCACCAATTACGCCAACCCGGATATGGTCGGCCACACTGGCGATATTCCGGCGGCGATCAAGGCCTGCGAGGCGGTGGATCAGGGGCTGGCCAAGGTCGTCGCAGCGCTGGAAAAGGCGGGCGGCGCCATGCTGGTGACTGCGGACCACGGCAATTGCGAAGTGATGATTGACCCGGAAACCGGCGGCGCCCACACTGCTCATACCACCAATCTGGTGCCGCTGGCGCTGGTCGGCGGCCCCGAAGGCGCCAAGCTGCGCAACGGACGGCTGGCGGATCTGGCGCCGACGCTGCTGGAGCTGATGGGCCTGCCGAAACCGGATGAGATGACCGGAGAGAGCCTGCTTGCATGATTGACCGTGCCTTTCGCCTGATCCCGGGGCTGGCCCTGTGCCTGCTGATGGCCGCACCGCTGCGCGCCGAGACGGCAGCTGCCCGCGCCGCGCGGGAGGCCGCCGCCCAGCTGGAGGCAGCAACGCTGCGGATGGAACAGGCCGATGGCGCCCGCGACCGGGTCAAGGCGCTGAGCGAGACGATCCACGCCTATGAGGCCGGTCTGGCTGCCATGCGGGACGGGCTGCGCGGCGTGGCACGGCGGGAAACCCAGCTCACCGCGCAATTGCAGTCGCGCGAAGGCGAAATTGCCGAGCTGCTGGGGGTCATCCAGACCATTGAAACCTCCTCGCCGCCGGTGCTGATGCTGCATCCTTCGGGGCCGCTGGGCGCGGCGCGCTCGGCGATGATGCTGGCCGAGGTTGCACCGGGGCTCAACGCGCGGGCCGAGGCGCTGCGCGCGGATCTGGAAGAGGTGCAGACCCTGCGCCTGTTGCAGCAGGCGGCGGCTGGCAAGCTGGAAGAGGGGCTGAGCGGCATCCAGCAGGCGCGCACCGCGCTTTCGACCGCGATTGCCGACCGCACCGATCTGCCACGGCGGTTTACCGAGGATCCGATGCGCACGGCGGTGCTGATCTCCTCGACCGAGACACTGTCCGGCTTTGCCAGCGGGCTGTCGGAAATTGCCGACGGTGCGGTGATCGAAAGCCGCGCCGACATCAGCGATCTGCGCGGCGATCTGCCGCTGCCGGTCGAAGGGCTGGTGCTGCGCGGCTATGGCGACCGCGATGCTGCCGGGATTGCCCGCCCGGGTCTGCTGGTTGCGGCCCGTCCGCGGGCGCTGGTGACCAGCCCCACGGCGGCGACGATCCGCTATCGCGGGCCGCTGCTGGATCTGGGCAACGTGGTGATTCTGGAACCGCAGCCGGACACGCTGTTTATCCTGTCAGGGCTGGCAGAGGTCTATGGCACCGCCGGTCAGGTCATTCCCGAAGGTACCCCGGTGGGTTTGATGGGCGGTCAGACCCCGCAGGCTGGTGCGATTTTGTCACTAAGCGGTGAAGGGGGTGGAACTGACCGCACAGAAACGCTCTATATAGAAGTCAGAATGGACAACAGTCCGGTGGACCCGGAAACGTGGTTCCGCACCGGAAAAGGTGGATGAAGGTTTCATGAAAAAATTTGCGATGGCCGCATTTGGCGGCACGCTGGCAGGGATCGTTGCAACAACCTATGTCGCAGGCCCGCTGCTGGCGCAGGAAAGCACCCGCGAGACAACGGTCTATGAACAGCTGGACCTGTTCGGTGACATCTTTGAACGGATCCGCTCCCAATATGTCGAAGAGGTCGACGAGAAAGAGCTGATCGAAGCTGCCATTGGCGGCATGCTCTCCTCGCTAGATCCGCACTCAAGCTACCTGTCGCCCGACGACGCCGCCAATATGCAGGTGCAGACGCGCGGTGAATTCGGCGGTCTCGGCATCGAGGTCACCCAGGAAGAGGGCTTCGTCAAGGTTGTCTCGCCCATCGATGGCACCCCCGCCGATGAGGCCGGGATCGAAGCGGGCGATTTCATCACCCACGTGGATGGCGAAAGCGTCCTCGGTCTGTCGCTGGACGAAGCGGTGGAAATGATGCGCGGCCCGGTCGGCTCCGAGATTATCATCACAGTGGTGCGCGAAGGTGAGGCGGAACCCTTTGACGTGTCGATCATCCGCGACACCATCAAACTGACCGCCGTGCGTGCCCGCACCGAAGGCGACACTGTGGTGATGCGGATCACCACCTTCAACCGTCAGACCACGCCGAACCTGGAATCCGGTCTGAAAGAGCAGATCGAAGCCGCCGGTGGCATCGACAATGTGAACGGCATCGTTCTGGATCTGCGCAACAACCCGGGCGGCCTTCTGACCGAGGCGATCCAGGTGGCCGACAGCTTCCTTGAAACCGGAGAGATCGTGTCGACCCGTGGCCGCAACCCGGAAGATGGCGAACGCTTCAACGCGACGCCCGGCGATCTGTCGGGTGGCAAGCCGATCGTGGTACTGATCAACGGCGGCTCTGCCTCTGCGTCGGAAATCGTCGCGGGCGCGCTGCAGGATCACCGCCGCGCCATTGTGGTGGGTACCAAATCCTTCGGTAAAGGCTCGGTTCAGACCGTGATGCCGCTGCGGGGCGATGGCGCCATGCGCCTGACCACTGCACGCTATTACACGCCGTCGGGCCGGTCGATCCAGGCGTTGGGCGTCAGCCCCGACATCGTGGTCGAGCAGCCTCGCCGTCGTGTTGGCGAGGAAGAAGAGGAAAGCTCGGTTGCAAACCGCTCCCGCTCCGAAGCGGACCTGCGCGGGCGTCTCAACAACGACAGCCTGACCGAGGATGAAATCCGTCAGATCGAAGAAGACCGCGCCAAGGCCGAAAAGGCCGCCGAGCTGCGCGAACAGGATTATCAGCTGGCCTATGCCATTGACATCCTAAAAGGTCTGTCGGCGCTGGGTCCGAACGACTGATCCCAAAATCCACCTGATTGTCCAAAGGCCGCTCCATCCGGGGCGGCCTTTTTCAATGGTTTTGTTATGCAGGCGTAGGCCCCTGAGACCGGATGTATGGTATCGGGGGCTGAACCCGTCCGCTGTCAGGGCGTCACTTCAAATCGGTGAAGATCTGCGAAGCAACACCAGCCTCAAGCAGGGCTGCCCTGATCTCATCGATTGCATTGATGTCGGCTGAACTGACGATGACCACGTCATTGACTACCAGCGAATAGAGCGGCGCGTCGGGCGCAAGGTTTGCCAGATATTTCTCTGCCGCCAGCTGAGACTTCGGCCCCCATTTGCCATCGTAGGCCACGCCAATCGTGTATTGCGCGTCCATGGTCATTTCCTTGCTGACGGGTTTGCCGTCATTCAGATCCAGCAAGACCTTCTGAAGCTGCGCGTCATCGGTGATGCGGTCCGGAATGAAGACATTGGTGCAGGTCTCGACTTCTCTGTATTTGGTGACGGTGTTCTTGCTGGTTTCATTGGCGATGGCGCCGCCAACAATCGCACCGACGGCAGCGCCGGCATTCTTGTCGGTCACCACCTTGCCGATCACGCCGCCAACAATCGCCCCGCCAATGACCTTTTCGGGACTGCCGCCTTTGACGGTCTCCTGATACGGCACCATCTGGGTTTCGCATCTTGTTTCGTATGAACCGGCAAATGCCTGGGATGCCATCAGAACAGCTGTCGCTGCTGTCGCCAAAAGTTTCATGTCACTTTCCTCCTTATGCAGGCAGCATGGTCTTGCCTCTGCATCTTATGACCATCAGCCGTTCACCGTCTGGCCAGGCACAGGCCTTGCCGGGGATCCAGTCGGTATTCCCGAACTCCCTATAAAATAAGTGTGCGCTCAACTGTTATTCAATATCATGGGCAGATTCTCCGTGTGCCTAGGCCCGAGGTGCGCGATGCCGGAGAGAGGCCGGTATCCTCCGTTTCCTTGCATTTGATGAGAAGAGATGCCCGGAAACCGGCGGCAACTGGCACCGGTCTGCGTTAGGGTAGGGCATGATGTTCGACCTGCCTGATTCCGAAACGCTTTATGCGGCGCTGCTGGCGCGTGATGAAACCTATGAAGGGCGCGCCTATGTGGGCGTGACCTCGACGGGGATCTTCTGCCGCCTCAGCTGCCCGGCGCGTAAACCAAAGCGTGAGAACTGCCAGTTCCACGCCACACCCGGCGCCTGTATCGAGGCCGGGTTCCGTCCCTGCAAACGCTGCACGCCGCTGGCGGCGGCAGCCGGGGAGGATCCGATGGTGCAGCAGCTTCTGGCGGCGCTGGAGGAGCGCCCCGCCTATCGCTGGCGCGAAGGGGATGTGGCGCGCATGGAGTTTGATCCCTCTACCGTGCGGCGCAGTTTCCGGCGCCATTTCGGGATGACCTTCCTGGAAATGGCCCGCCAGCGACGCCTGCGCGAAGGCTTTACCACGCTCAAGGCTGGAGAGCCGGTGATTGCCGCCCAGATCGAAGCGGGGTTCGAGTCCCCTTCAGCCTTTCGCGCGGCCTTTGCCCGGCTGACCGGGCTGGCGCCGGGCAGCTTCCGGCAGGACGCGCTGCTGCTGGCGGATTGGATCGACACGCCGCTGGGCGCGATGATCGCGGTCAGCTGTCCGCACCGGCTGCATCTGCTGGAATTTGCCGACCGCAAGGCGCTGCCGCAGGAAATGGCCCGACTGCAATCCTCGCAGCCAGGCGGCATTGGCTTTGGACGGCCTGCGCCCACCCAGCAGGTCGCTGAAGAACTGCAGCGCTATTTCAGCGGTGACAGCGCCCGGTTCGAAACGCCCATCGCGCTGCATGGAAGCGCCTTTCAGCGCGAGGTCTGGGATTACCTGCGGGCCATTCCGGCAGGAGAGACCCGCAGCTATTCCCAGATTGCGCAGGAGCTTGGCCGCCCTTCGTCCAGCCGCGCGGTGGCGCGGGCCAATGGCAGCAACCAGCTGGCGCTGGTGGTGCCCTGTCACCGGGTGCTTTCGGCGGATGGCAACTTGACTGGCTATGGCGGCGGATTGTGGCGCAAACAGCGGCTCATTGAAATCGAAGCCGACCTTGCAAAGCGTGCACGGCCTCAGGCGGTTTCCACGCAGTGACGCCGAAAGGCGCGTTTCAGCATATCAAGCTCGGCCCGGAGCAGCTCCACTTCACAGCGCATATCCTCGGCTGCCACATCACCGCCGATCAGGGTAAAATGCGCCAGCGTCTGGTCCGCCGCCGCGTCGGTGATGACAAAGCTGTGCACCCCATCGGCGATGGCTTCGGTGGGTACGGTGATGACCAGCTCCCATTCGCCGTCGCGGCTGCCTTCGCTGAGCGCGACCTGTTCAACCGGCTGATCCAGATACAGAACCAGGATGTCCGGCGGTGTTCCCGTGACGGGGGCGTTGCTGATCCGGCCTTCCCATTTGCCATTGCGAAAGCGGATCTTGGTGACGCTCAGGTCGCTCATGTCACGGGTCCTCACAGGTTGGCGCGGCGGTGGCGCGCAAAAGTCAGGTCGCGCAAGACCACCTGGTTCATGTCCGGTGCTTCGAAAATCAGGTCCAGCCAGATATTCTCGATGCGCTTTTCGTTGAGGTTGGAATAGGCAAGATCGTACTCGACCGTCACCTTGCGGTCGCCCAGCGGCAGTTCCCGCACGATCTGTTCGGTGTTGGGGCCATGGCTGATGTTGAGCCGGGCAAAGATTTCCAGCGGTTTCTCGGTTTCGATGATACTGTCGACCCGGATCAGATGTTGCCGGGTCAGCCCGCTGCCCGCGTCCTTGGGCAAGGCGACCACCAGCGACAGGAAGGAACCATCGAAACTGAACACATCCATGCGCAGGCCAAAGGGCGCGAGGTCTTCTTCACGGGTGTTGCGCAGCTGGCGCAGGGTCAGCTCGGAATAGCTGCAATCGTGGAACATCTGCACATCCTCGCCCAGCTTGGCCTTGGACGGGACCGAAGACAGACCAGCGACCGGCAGCGGCCCGCGCCAGGGTTCGGGGCGCCAGGACCAATCGGTGCCATGCGGGCGCGCAAAGGAGGAGGAGCCGATCTGCGGCAGGGCGAGACGTCCGTCCGCAACATGGATCAGCTGGTCCAGCTCGGTCTTGAGTTGTCGCGCCTCTGTGCGTTGGCGGCGCAATTCGGTCAGGGAAATGCTGCCAGCTCCTGCAACGATCCGGCGCCAACGGCGCAAGGCGCGGCGGTGCAGCAGTTTGTCCAGGATCCTGCTCATGACTTTGGTTGCCCTGCCTTTATCGTTGCCGTGGTGGTGTTGCGGTTGGTGCCTGCGCCAATCTAGCCCTGCAACATCAGTCAAATAAACCGGCAATCCGCTTTCTTAGGGAGAGTTTTCCGCCACTGTCACCTTCGGGTGCGCCTGCATGACTGGCCCGGGCATCAGGGCGGGCGAGGGGACGCAATGCGCCTGAGGCGGTGCGGCGGGGGCTGCGATCTGCAGGGGTGCGTTGTGCGACTTCCTCGGGGGCGGGTTCTGGTCGGGATGCTTCCCGTGTCAGCTCCGCCATCTGCTCCAGCAGCGCGGCGCCGCGCTCGGTCAGCAGGGGGCTTTTTGCCGGGGCATAAAGCGCCAGCACGATCACGTGACCCTCCAGCACCATGGCGCCGCGCCAATGTTCGGGGCTGGCTCCGGCGGCGCTGTGTCCCGGCATATCCAATTTAACCAGGGGCAACGGGCCATTCTCGCGGCGGGCGACGATATGGGCGCCGGGCGTGCTGTCGGCCAGATCGGAAACTGACGGTGCCCTGCCTTTGGCCGGAAGTTCTCCAATAGTGGCGGTGATAACGCCCGCGTTGCGACTGCCAAAGAAACCGGGCCCGCCCAGCAGGTCACAGCGCGGCAGCAGGGCAAACCCGTCTGCCGCATCGCGCCGCAGCATCTTGGGGTCAAAGCAATAACCTCGTGGCGCCGCAAGCACCACCTCGGCGCCCTGCATGCGGACCTCTGTCAGCCTGGAAGGCGTACCTGTGCCACCGGGCGCCGCAAAAGAAAATCCGCCGCCGGGCACCTGGCCGCAGGCGCTGAGCAGGGCGCAGAGACCAAGCGCAACAATGCCCAGACGGGGTTGCGGGCGCTGCTGCGCGCAGGGCATACTGTCCCGCCGCGCAGAGCACATTGTCCTGATCGTGCCTGTGACAGCCGTCATGATTGCTTTGTCGCGCAGATCCCCTGCTCCCCCCGGCATCAGATTATCGTTATCCTGCGTTTACAAAAGGGATAAAGGCCTGAAACACTTACGACAAGAGTGAACACCCGCCCGAGGGGTACCTTGCCAAGGCGCAGCCAGATGCATAGTTACGCAGGATTCTTTCAGACCGGCACAGGCCCGGCCGTGGCACAGGTATCACGATGAAACGTCCGACGCCCATGAGGGCGGGCAGCGGGCCGCTTAAGCGCCCGCAGGATCTGCCCGCGACTCTCTTTTCTTTTATTTGGGCGTATTCGCGCCGCCAGCAGCTGGTCTTGCTGGCGCTGACGGTCTTGACCTTTCCGTTTCTCTACGCCTCGCTGGAGCTGCCCAAGCGGATCATCAACGACGCCATCGGGGCCGAAACGCCTGTCATCATGGTCTGGGGTCAAGATATCGCTCAGGTGGAATACCTGCTGATCCTGTGCTTTGGCTTCCTTGCAGCGGTGGTGATCGGCGGCATGATGAAGATGCGGCTCAACACGCTGAAGGGGATCGTAGCCGAACGCCTGCTGCGGCGGCTGCGCTACACGCTGATCAACCGGATGCTGCGGTTCCCGAAACCCTATTTCCGCACCACCAGCCAGGGTGAGCTGGTGTCGATGATCACTTCCGAAAGCGAACCCATGGGCGGGTTGATGGGGGATGCGGTGGCGCAGCCGGTGTTCCAGCTGGGGCAGATGCTGACCATCGTGGCCTTCCTGTTTATGCAAAGTGTTTGGTTCGGGCTGGTCTCGATCGCGCTGATCCCGCTGCAGGCCTGGCTGATCCCGATGTTGCAGCGGCAGATCAACCTGTTGAACAAGGACCGCATCCAGGAGGTGCGGATGCTGGCCTCGGAAATCGGAGAAACCGCCGCCGGGATGAGCGATCTGCGCGCCAATGGCGGCTGGCGTTACCGGATGGCGCAAGTGTCGGACCGGCTGGGGCGTCTGTTCGAGATCCGCCGCCGGATCTACACCAAAAAATACTTCATGAAGTTCCTCAACAACCTGATCGGCCATATGACACCCTTCGTGTTTTATTCGGCCGGCGGGGTGCTGGCGATCCGGGGCGATATCACGGTGGGCGCGCTGGTGGCGGCGCTGGCCGCTTACAAGGATCTGTCGGCCCCGTGGAAGGAACTGCTGACCTATTACAATCAGGTGCAGGACATGAGTCTGCGCTGGAAAATCATGCTGGAGCGGTTCGCGCCGCGCGGCATGATCGATGCCGAGCTGATCGAAGGCGAGCCGAGCGAGATCCCGCATCTGCGCGGCGATATCGAGTTGCGCAATGTCTCGGTGCGCGATGCCGACGGGACGGTGGTCCTGCAGGATATTTCGCTGACCATTCCGGCGGGCGCCCGCGTTGCGGTCAAAAGCACCAGTGACGCAGAGCGTGCGGCGTTCGGCCAGTTGCTGGTCCGTGAAACCTTGCCGTCGCAGGGCAGCATTCAGGTCTCGGGGCACCGGCTCGACAGCCTGCATCAGGGGGTGATCGCGGCCCGGATCGGCTATGCCTATTCGCATCCCTATCTGTTTTCCGGATCACTTGGCGACAACGTGCTGATGCCGCTGCGCAGCCGCCCGGGCAAGATCAGCCGGGATCAGGCCACCCTTCGCAAACAGGTCGAATCCAAGCGCGCAGGCAACAGTGGCGATCTTCTGGAGGCGGATTGGGTCAATCCCGAATTGGCAGGGCTGGGATCCGAAGGCGATGTGCGCGATTGGTGGTTCCAACTGATCGAGGCAATGGGCATCGACGAGCAGTTGTTCCAGCGCACCCTGCACGCGCGGTTCCAGGATGGCACCCACCCGGCGCTGGTGCAGCATATCATCCGCCTGCGCCCGCTGATCCGTGAACGGCTGGAGGCCGAAGGTCTGGATGATGCCGTCCACCATTTCGATCCCGAGCGTTTCAACCCTGCCATGCCACTGGCGGGCAACCTTTTGTTTGCGGCGCCGTCGCGCGACATCCCGGTCGAAGAATTGCTGGCACCGGACGGGCTGTTGCTGCGACTGGTACGCGAGCAAGGGCTGACCGGGGAAACCATGGGGATCGGTCTTGGCGTGGTGGAAACCCTGATCAAGACCTTTGGGCGCGAAGATATCGATCACCCGCTGTTCCAGCGGCTTGGCCTTGAAGAAGATCTCTATCGCCGGATTTGCAGCGCTGCCGAACGCTATGCCGCGCAGGGGGCTGATGATCTGCCCGAGGCAGAGCAGGCGCTGCTGATGACGGTGCCGTTCCTTTTGACTGAAGAGCAGATCGGCAGCGGGCTACCGGCCGGGTTCAAGGAACGTATCCTTAAAATCCGCCAGAGTCATGCGGCCCAGTTGATCGCCCAGACCGGCGGCTTGTTCCGACCTCTGGATCCGAAATCCTACTTTCCGCGGCTGACGGTTCTTGAAAATGTTCTCTTCGGCAAGATCTCGCTGCGGGCTGGGGCGCGGGCAGCGCAGGTTGAATCGCTGGTGGCCGAGGTGCTGGATACCCACGGGCTGCGCAAACGGCTGGCGTTGATCCTTTACGATCTGCCGACCGGACTGGGCGGATCGCTGCTGGAGCCGGTGTTTCAGGAACGGGCCGCCTTTACCCGCGCCGCGATCAAACGGCCGGACATTCTGATCCTGGACAAGGTATTGGCCAGCCACACGGCGGAAAACCGGCTGCGTACACGCGAAAAGCTGCGCGATCTGATGCCGCAGACCACGATGGTCTTCATGGAAGACACCATTCAGCACCCGGAGCGCTACGATCTTTATGTCGAAATCCGCGATGGCCGGATCGACGGGGTCGAGCGGCGCCCACTGGGCAGCCCGGAAGGCGCCGCCGCGGCGGATTTCTCTGCCAAGTTCGATATCATCGCCGCAACCGAGCTGTTCTCGCAGTTGGATGCGCGCAACCAGCGTCTTCTGGCATTTTCGGCTGGCTGGCACGAGGTTCCGGCCGGACAGATGGTTTTTTCCCACGGCGACAGCGGTGATGCAGTGTACCTGTGCCTGTCGGGCCGGGCCGATCTGACCTTCCCCGATGCGCCCGCCGGGGCGCCGCCGGTGACGGTGATCGAACCGGGGCGGCTGATCGGGGACCTGGCGGTGATTCTGAATCAGCCGCGGACCATGAACCTGCGCGCCACCGAGGATTGCCGTTTCCTGCGCATCGGTGCTGCGGAATACCGCGCGGTGATCGAAAGCGATATCAACGTCGCTCTGCGCTTGTTAGAGACGGTGGCGGGTAATCTGGCCACTGCCCGGGACAAAATGGTGTCCATTGCTCACCAAACGGGCGGTACGATTAGTGAAGACAGACCTCTGAAGGATGCGGATCCGAATGCTGAATAGACAGAATTATTCTGCCCATGAGGCGCTGGTGCGCAGCGCCCGCAGGAAACCGCAGCTGTGGCGGCTGGGGCTTGGGCTGGTTCTGATCTACCTCATCAGCTTTGCCCTCTCCTCGATAGTGCTGCCGCTGCTGGCGGCGCTGTTCCCCGGCGTCTGGCTGCAGGGGCTGCGCGATGGCAGCACGCCGGGGGCGATGCTGGTGCTTCTGGGCGGGTTCCTGTTCATCACCGTGGGCGTGGCGCTGTGCGCGCGGCTGTTGCAGGATCGGTCCTTCCTGTCGGTCGTCGGTCATCCGAGACCGCTGGTCTGGCAGTTCATCCGGGTTAGCCTGTACCTTCTGGCGCTGGGCATCGCCCTGTCGCTGCTGCCGCCCTATGACATGGGGGAACCGCTGCAGCCCAATCTGGAACCGGGGTTGTGGCTGTCGCTGTTGCCGGTGTCGCTGCTGGTGGTGCTGATCCAGACCAGTGCCGAGGAAATCGTCTTTCGTGGCTATATCCAGCAGGGGCTTGCGGCGCGCTTCAAAAGCCCGGCGGTCTGGATCCTTGGCCCGTCGGCCCTGTTCGCGCTGGGCCATTACCTGCCGGCCGAGGCCGGAGAGAATGCGCTGTTGATCACCCTCTGGGCCGGGGTGTTCGGCTGCATGATGGCGGATCTGACCGCGCGGGCGGGCACATTGGGACCTGCCATCGCGGTGCATTTCTTCAACAACGTCACCGCGCTTCTGGTCTTTGCCTCTCCCACCAGTCTTTACGGACTGTCGCTCTACTTGATGCCCTATGAAATGTCCGATGGCGCTGCGCTGCGCCCCTGGCTGGCGGTCGACTTTGCCATGATGCTGGTGACATGGCTCACGGCGCGGCTTGCGATACGCCGCTGATTGCATTTGTGCGCAATGAGTCTTATCTGAGGGGCCAAACAGCCCCTACAGAGGCACGATATGAACTGGATCACCAACTACGTCCGGCCGCGGATCAACTCGATCTTCTCGCGCCGCGAAGTCCCAGAGAACCTGTGGACCAAGTGCGATGAGTGCGGCACCATGCTGTTTCACCGCGAGTTGAAGGACAATCTGAACGTCTGCACCAACTGCGGCCATCACATGCACATCACCCCGCGGGACCGGTTCACGGCCCTGTTCGACGGCGGTGTGTTCAGCGAGGTCGAGGTGCCCGAGCCGCTGGCGGACCCGCTAAAGTTCCGCGACCAGAAGAAATACCCAGACCGCATGAAGGCGGCGCAGAAGAAAACCGGCGAAAAAGAGGCCATGCTGGTCGCTGCTGGTGAAATGGGCCGTACGCCCATCGTGGCGGTGGCGCAGGACTTTTCCTTCATGGGCGGCTCCATGGGCATGTATGTGGGCAATGCGATCATTGCCGCCGCCGAAGAAGCGGTAAAGCTGCACCGGCCGCTGATCCTGTTCTCTGCCGCAGGCGGTGCCCGCATGCAGGAAGGCATCCTGTCGCTGATGCAGATGCCGCGCACCACCGTGGCGGTGCAGATGCTGAAAGAGGCAGGCCTGCCCTATATCGTGGTTCTGACCCATCCCACCACCGGCGGTGTGACGGCCTCCTATGCGATGCTGGGTGATGTGCAGATCTCCGAACCCAACGCGCTGATTTGTTTTGCAGGCCCCCGGGTGATCGAGCAGACCATCCGCGAAAAACTGCCCGAAGGGTTCCAGCGCGCGGAATACCTGCTGGATCACGGCATGCTGGACCGGGTGACCCCGCGCACCGAGCTGCGTGAGGAACTGATCACCATCGTCCGCATGCTGATGAGCATGCCACCGCAGGTGCACGGCGATCTGCCTGCGCCGGAACCGGTTGCCGAAGAGTTGCCTGCGCCAGAGGTCGAAAACGACGCGGGATCTGCCGCAGCCGCAGAGGCCGATAGCAAATAGCCCTGTCATAGAAAGAAGCGCCCGCGCTGGGCGCTTTGCCGCGCCCGTCTGCCTGATCCGGCGGGCGGGCTTTTTCATCAGATCCGGTTCGGGAGCCACCCATGACCAAAGCGAGTTCCGACGCCATCCTCGATCGCATGATGGCGCTGCACCCCAAGATCATCGACCTGACGCTGGACCGGGTCTGGCGGCTGCTGGCGGCGCTGGATAACCCGCAGGACAGGCTGCCGCCGGTGATCCATATCGCAGGCACCAATGGTAAGGGATCGACCCAGGCGATGATCCGTGCAGGCCTCGAGGGGGCCGGAAAATCGGTGCATGCCTATACCTCGCCGCATCTGGCGCGGTTTCACGAACGGATCCGTCTGGCCGGAGAACTGATCTCGGAGGCGCATCTGACTGAGGTGCTCGACGAGTGCTATGCCAAGAATGGCGGTGAGAATATCACCTATTTCGAGATCACCACCTGCGCAGCCCTTTTGGCATTTGCCCGCACGCCTGCGGATTACACGCTGCTCGAAGTCGGACTTGGCGGGCGGCTGGATGCCACCAACGTGATTGAAAAACCCGCCCTGTCGGTGATCACGCCTGTGTCGATCGATCACGAACAGTTCCTTGGCAATACCCTGGCCAAGATCGCGGGCGAAAAGGCAGGCATCATCAAGCGCGGCGTACCGGTGGTCGTCGGCCCACAAGAGGATGAGGCGATGGAGGTGATCGAGGATGTCGCCGCTCGCCTTGGCGCGCCGCTGATCGCCCACGGTCAGCACTGGCACGTCTACGAGGAACGCGGGCGGCTAATTTTTCAGGACGAAGCCGGGCTACTGGACCTGCCGATGCCCGCACTGATCGGTGCGCATCAGGTGCAGAATGCGGGGATGGCTCTGGCCGTCCTGCGCCATCTGGGCGCGGATGAGGTGGCTTGTGAGGCGGCGATGGCGCGGGCTGAATGGCCTGCCCGGATGCAGCGGCTGAAGACCGGTCCTCTGGTGGAGGCTGCCGCGGGCGCCGAACTCTGGCTGGACGGCGGGCATAACGCTGCGGCGGGTCATGCGCTGGCGGATGTGCTGGTGGGGCTGCCGAAACGGCCAACGCATCTGATCTGCGGCATGCTGAACACCAAGGATGTGACCGGCTACATGGCACCGCTCGCGCCCCATGTGGAGAGCCTAACGGCCATCTCCATCCCCGGCGAGGCGGCGACGCTGAGCGCTGAGGAAACCGAGGCAGCAGCGCAATCCGTCGGCATTACCGCGGCTCGGGCCGAAGATGCCCTGTCGGGGCTGCAGGCAATCATCGCCAAAGATCCCTCTGCGCGGGTTCTGATCTGCGGATCGCTCTATCTGGCGGGCCATATCCTGCGCGAAAACGGCTGAGGTATTTGGCAAAGGCGGGCAGGGGCGCTCCCGCCCGTCTTCGATCTTGCGATCTCATCCCGTTGGGCGTGGCGCCGCTTGCGCGGCGCGGGGCAGGCTCAGCCGTCCTGTCCCCAATCCTTGTCTTGCATTTCCCGCAGGCGCGAGGCGGTGCGCTCGAACTCGAAGGCACCGTCGCCTTCGACGTATAGATATTCCGGCTCGGCCGCGGCGGTGCAGATCAGCCGCACCTGCGCCTCGTAGAGCGCATCGATGAGGGTGACGAAACGCTTTGCCTCGTTGAAGTTGCTGCGCGACAGGCGCGGGATATCCTCGAGCACCAGCACCTTCACCTCTTCGGCGATGGCCAGATAATCGCCCGGCCCCAGCATCTTGCCGCAAAGGTCATAAAAACTTGCCCGTGCCACGCCATTCCTGAAACCGGGCAGCACCACCTCTCGGCCTTTCACCTCAAGCGTCAGGGGTTGGGCATCACCGCCCGACAGATCCTCCCAGATGGCGCGGAGCTGGGCGCGGGAGTCGGCATTCACAGGCGAGAAATAGACCGGTGAGCCCTTGAGCCGGTCCTGCCGGTAATCCACTGGGCTGACCATTTCCCAGACCTGCATCTTTTCCTTGATCAGATCGATGAAGGGCAGGAAGAGCTGGCGGTTGAGGCCGTTTTTGTAAAGATCATCCGGCACCCGGTTCGAGGTGGTGACCACGGTGACGCCTGCCTCAAACAGGGATTCAAACAGCCGCCCCACGATCATCGCATCGGTGATATCGGTGATCTGCATCTCGTCAAAGGCCAGCAGGCGCACCGACTCGGCGACCTCCTTTGCCACCGGCGCCAAGGCATCCTGAACGCCGTTCTGACGCGCCTCGTGCATCTTGGCGTGGATTTCCTGCATGAAGGCGTGAAAATGCACCCGCCGCGCGGGGATATCGCCGAGGCTATCGACAAAAAGATCCATCAGCATGGATTTGCCGCGCCCGACACCGCCCCAAAGGTAGAGGCCCTTGACCTCTTCCCGAGTGGCCTTGCGGAAAAGGCCCCGTTTCACCGGCGGGGCCATCAGCCCTTCGGCAATGCGGTCGAATTCCGGCAGAACAGCTTGCTGCGCCGGATCCGGGCGGATCTGGCCTGCCTCGCTGCGGGACTGATAAAGCGCGCTTACCTGGGTCATGGCGCCAGCCATAGCGCGCAGGCGGGCGGTTGAAAAGGCATGCCGACCGATCAACAGCGGTGGTCCTGTCGGGAGTGAAGTCGTATCACATCAATTTTCCTTATGTGTCTGCGCAGATTTCTTGAATTGACCCCGGGCGCGCAATGCCTACCGTCGCAGCTCTGACTTGGAGGACCCGGCATGAGCAGCGCAGCGGCACAGAAAACACCCTTGTTTACCCCCGTTTTGATCGTGGGCTGCGTGATTATCATGGTCAGCTTTGCGGTGCGCGCCTCGTTCGGGGTGTTCCAGATCCCCATCGCCGAGGAGTTCGGCTGGCTGCGCTCGGAATTCTCGCTGGCGATTGCGATCCAGAACCTCGCCTGGGGGATCGGGCAGCCAATCTTTGGCGCGGTGGCCGAGAAGATCGGCGACAGAAAGGCAATCATCCTTGGCGCGCTGACCTATGCGGCGGGGCTGGTGCTGAGTGCAGGGGCGGTGACGCCGTTTCAAATGCAGGCCTATGAATGGCTGGTGGGCTTTGGCATCGCGGGCACTGGCTTTGGCGTGGTTCTGGCTGTCGTGGGGCGGGCCAGCTCGGATGAAAACCGCTCAATGTCGCTGGCGATTGTCACGGCGGCAGGCTCTGCGGGCCAGATCTTTGGCGCGCCCTGGGCGGAATGGATGCTGTCCTTCATGACGTGGCAGACCGTGTTCCTGATCTTTGCAGCCGTGGTGCTGGCGCTGATCCTGACGCTGCCGCTGATGCGGGCGCCGCAGATGGCCAGCAAGTCGGAGCTCGAAGAGAGCATGGGCACCATCCTGATCAAGGCCTTCAAGGATCCGTCCTATACGCTGATCTTCCTCGGTTTTTTCAGTTGTGGCTATCAGCTGGCCTTTGTCACCGCGCATTTCCCGGCCTTCGTGACCGAGATGTGCGGGCCGATCATGCCGGGCGGGGCGCTCTATAGCCTCGGGATCACTTCGACCTCGGCGCTCGGGGCGGTTGCGATCTCGATGATCGGGGCGGCCAATGTGGGGGGCACCCTGCTGGCGGGATATCTGGGCAACCGCTACTCCAAGAAGTACCTGCTGGCGGCGATCTACACCGGGCGGACCATCGCGGCGGCGGCCTTTATCATGGTGCCAATCACGCCGACGTCGGTGATTGTCTTTTCCATCGTCATGGGGTCCCTGTGGCTGGCGACGGTGCCGCTGACCTCTGGCCTTGTCGCGCATATCTACGGCCTGCGCTATATGGGCACGCTTTACGGGATCGTGTTCTTCAGCCACCAGCTGGGCAGTTTCATGGGCGTCTGGCTGGGCGGGCGGATGTATGATGCCTATGGCGATTACACCTTCGTGTGGTGGATCGGTGTCGCCGTCGGTGCCTTCAGCGCCATCGTGCACCTGCCGGTACGGGAGCGGCCGCTGGGAAGTGTGGCGGCGTGAGACCAATCCAGCCGGTGCCGAATGCCGCAGCAGTGTCGGCTTCGCGGTGTAGCGTCCAAGAATGCCTCTTAGCTCCGCGATGATTTTTGAACCTGAGCGCTAGCCCTGAGCATCACGTGGTGTGACGGAAGCAGCCGCGCTGGCATGTCTCTTGTGACAGCTTTAACGATTGCGGCCTGCATCGTTTACCCGTTTTTATGAGTATCACTGTGATACAGTGGATGGGTCAATTCGAGGCCTGGCCGCCGTATTGTGAGGTAAACCATGCAAATCAATCATACTTTCAGCACTTACACGACTTCGCTATTTCAAGAGCCCAAGGCGGCTGATCCGGCGGGACAACCTGCTGCATCGCCCGGCCCGGCCAGTGTTTTTAGCCGTGGTGTCAATACAGACATGAACGGTTTCTATTCCGATCCAAGGGTTACGTCGGTCGGCCCGGCCACGCTGTCGCAGAAGACGCAAGATATCTTGGACACGATCCGATCCCTGGCCACGAATGAGTTGAAGACTATTGGCGCGGTTTTTCGCGGGCTGGCAAATCAGGATCTTGAACTTGAACCAGGACAGGGCCTGCCGGAGGACACGATACTGCCCGATCTGGAGCCTGAGCAATCTCAGAAGCTGTCCGATGAGACAAAAGCGGCCGGTCTTTTGCAGATGAAATTCAACCTGCAGTTATCCCTTGCGCCGCAGGGCGCAGAGATGCTCAGCAATGCCCGGTCGATTGTAATTGGTGAGCAGTACGTAGGCATGACCGAAGAAGAGCTCATTGATCATCAGATCAACGCGATGGTCGATATGCAAATGAATGCAATCAAAACCACGTTTGAGATGGCGCGCAGTGATGAGTTCGGGAAGTTCACGGGGGTTATCGCGGAGCGGACGGAGCTTGGCGAGCCGCTGCAGGAGGATAATTTGGAGGCAATACGCGCCGATTTGCTGGCCAAACGGCGGGACGAATTCCAGCGTGGCGAGTTGAGACTCCAGGTTGACGTCTTCTCCAGCGTACATGCCGCCAACTATGACAAAGGCTATGCGACACTGGATACTGCTGAAGAAGGGCTGGTCGTGCAGCCGGAAAACGTTGCCTTTGATGCTGACTGGACCATGTCAGAGGCAAGGCAAAGCCAATTCACTCGGATGTTTGATGGCATCACGGTGGTCGATGGTGAACCCGTCCTTGATCCAAGCAAGGAGAACCGTTTCACCCTTAGTGTCCTGAGCTTCCTTGAAAAGTCTGGTGAGATTGGGTTGGAGTACCTGCGAGACGCGCGTGCGTGATTTCCCGCGCCTTGGCCTCCAACCCTGATGTTGTTCGATCTTGACGCTCAAAGATGACTTGCATCAACAGGACGTCAGAAAACTGCGGCTCCTCTGGCCAGATCAAGAATTGATCAGGCTTGCTCCGTGTCCCTTCAAGATCTCATAGGCTTTGATTATTGGCCGTATTTCATCCCTTGGCGCGCCATTTGTCCAGAATGTGACGGCTCGTCATCAGGTCCATATGGGCGCCGCCGCCGTTCTTGAACAGGGTGATCGCCTCGGGGTCGTAGGCCGGGAAGTTGTCGAGGGAATAGAAATCCGCAAGCACATCGCCGCGCTGGATGACGCCCTCGGCCAACGGGATCTTGAATTCGCCGATGTGATCCAGCGTGGTGTCGAAACTGTCGCAATAGATGCGCGCGCGGCAGAGCGCCTCGTCATCGGTTTCGCGCATGTCGGGGCGGTAGGCGCCGATGAGGTTCAGATGCTGGCCGGGTTTCAGCCATGCGCCCTGAACCACCGGGGTCGATGACATGGTGGAGGTGACGATGATATCGGCCGAGCGCACGGCGGCTTCGAGATCGGCGGCCACCTCGATCTGCGGATAGCTGGCCTTCATGTCTTCGGCCTTGGACTGGGTGCGGTTCCAAACCCGGATCTGGGCGCGGGGGTAGGCGGCACCGAAGGCCTCGACCAGCGATCCGGCCACGGTGCCCGCGCCGACAATCAGGATGTCGCGGCTATCCGGGTTGGCCAGCCGCATGGCGCCCAGCAGGCTGTCGCCCGCGGTCTTCCACTTGGTCACCAGGTGGAAATCCACCAGCGCGTCCAGGGTACCGTCCTGATCGGAGTAAAGACAGACGGCGCCATTCACCATCGGCTTGCCCGCCTTGGGGTTGCCGGGAAAGATCGTCGCCGTTTTCACGGCCAGCCCCATGCCATCGATCCAGGCCGAGCGGCTGAGCAGCGTGTCGGGGTCGCGGTAGAGGAAGGTATCGCCGATTTCCGCCTTGGGCATGTCGTGCCCCTTGGCCAGCGCCTCGGCAAACGCGACCCAGTCCAGCAGGGCCTCGCCTTCTTTGAAGCCGATGGATGGAATGCTCATTGTGCCTCCTCTGGGGTCAAAAGCCCCTCTGCCACCAGGCGCGCGGCCCAGGTGTCGGGTGTGGTGAATAGATGGGTATGCCAGCCGCGCTGCGCGGCGGCGTCAATGTTTTCGGGGCGGTCATCGGTGCACAGCAGGCGCTCCGGCGCAATGCCTGTGTCGCGTTCCAGATGCGCATAGATCTCGGGCTCGGGCTTGATGGTGCGCAGATCGCCCGACACGAAGGCCCGATCGAATTCATCGAAAAACGGATAGACCCTGCGCGCCACCGCAAAGGTGCCGACGCCGAAATTGGTTAGGGCAAACACCGGCGTACCGCGCGCCTGCAGCGCCCGCATCAGTCGCACCGAATGCGGGATCTCGGGAGAGGCCATTTCGATCCAGCTGTCGTGCCAGTGGCGGATTTCCTCGGACCACTCCGGGTGACGCTCGGCCAGCCCGTAGACCGAGGCGCGGAAATCATCGCCGCGGTCCACGCCCAGGTTCATCCCGTGCAGATCGACCTCGGCAAACAGCCTCTTGCGGCGCTCGGGGCCAAGGCGGGCGTCAAAGAAAGCCTCGGGGTTCCATTCGATCAGCACGCGGCCAATGTCGAAAACGACGGCGTCAATGGGCATCTGCTGCTTCCTGTTCCGTTACATTACCCGGCCGAGCGTGGGCGAGGGCGGGCCACCGGGCGGCTGCGCCGGGTTTCCCGCCAGACTGAAACAAGGCCGGCGCCGATGATCAAGGCCGAACCGGCCCAGACCGGCAGATCGGGCCATTCATCGAACACCAGAACGCCCCAAAGCACGGCCATCGGCATGGCGATATACTCAAACGGCGCGGCAAGACCGGCCTCGTTCAGCCGGTAGGCCTGGCTGACCAGATAGCCGCCAACGGATCCGGCCAGTCCGACCCCGATGAACAGCCACCAGTCCTGAGGCGCGGGCCAGACCCAGGCGCGCAGGATGTAATCCACTGCGGCGTTGTCGCCGGTGGCAAACCGCCCGTCACCGGTGAAAAGGCCGACCAGCGCGCTGACCACAAGAAAGCCGAAGGTGGGGTAGAACGACAGGGTTGCTGCCTTGTCGGCGCCGCCCGCCCGGCGGGTAAGCACGTGCAGCGTGGCATAGCCGCAGGCGCCCAGGAATGGCAGGATCGCGGCGGCCTGGAAACTGCCGGGGCCGGGCCGCATGATGATCAGAATGCCAAGGAACCCCACCGCCACCGCACCCCAGCGCCAGGGACCGACGCGTTCCTTGAGCACGACGACCGACAGGGCAGTCACGATCAAGGGCGTGGCAAAGGCGATGGCGACAGCCTCGGCGATGGGCATGATGGCCAGCCCGGTGAAAAAGCAGATGTTGGCAAACAGCACCGCGCAGCAGCGCATCAGGTGCAGTTTCGGCTGCCGGGTGCGCAGGATGTTAAATCCCCCTTCGAGGGGAATAATCACCGCCGCCAGCACCAACAGCGCCACCACAGAGCGGACCATGACCACCTGGTAAAGCGGGTAATCCCCGGACAGGAATTTGAAGATCACGTCGATGACGGAGAAACTGATGGCCGATCCGGCGGCGGCCAGAAGCCCCAGAACGCTGACATTGATTTCCTGACTCATGGGCCCCCCTGCACGCTTGCCTGATCAGTGACGGAGTTGCCTCTCCGCCGCAAGGCTCTGGGTGAGACTTTGTTGCCGGAAAATTGTTTTCGTTCAGGACTGTTTGGCGGCCCGGATCTCGCGCTCCAGACTGTCCAGAAACCGCGAGCGGTCCGCTTTGGTGAAGCCCTTGCCGCTGCCGCCCGCGCCAAGCGGGTTGGCGGCGCGCAGATCGGCCATCAGGTCGCGCATGGCAAGCTGCTGGCCGATGTTGGCCTCGGTGAAGCGTTCGCCATTGTGGCGCAGAACCCGGGCGCCGGTCTCGATGCATTTGGCGGCGAGAGGGATATCGCCGGTCACCACCACATCGCCCGGTCCGCAGCGGTCGGCGATCCACATATCGGCCACATCGGCGCCTTCGGAGACGATCACGGTTTCCACCAGCGGATTGGCCGAGGGGCGCAAGCCGCCGTTGGATACCACGAACATCTTCAGCCCGTGACGGGTGGCGACCCGCTCAGCCTCTGCCTTGACCGGGCAGGCGTCGGCATCGATGTAAAGCGCGCTCACTCTTTCGCCTTTTTAGGCTCTGATGTCTCGGGCGCTTTGGTCGGCTGCTTCACCTTGAACTCATCCGGGATGGGCATCCGGTTGAAGGCATCCAGACCCGCGATCTTGTAGGCCTCGGCCAGGGTCGGGTAGTTGAAGGTGTTCTGGACGAAGTATTCCACCGTGCCCTGAAGGTTCAGCACCGCCTGCGCAATGTGAATAAGCTCGGTCGCGCCTTCGCCGACGATCTGCACGCCCAGCACCCGGCGGGTTTTCAGCGAGAACAGCATCTTCAGCATGCCGTGTTCCAGCCCCATGATATGCCCGCGGGAGGTTTCGCGGAACCGCGCGATTCCGACTTCATAGGGCACACCGCGCTCCTGCAACTCTTCCTCGGACATGCCGCAGGTGGAGATTTCCGGCACTGAGTAGATGCCATAGGGGAACCAGGGGCTTTCGGGGACGGTGGGCGTCTCCAGCGCGTGACAGGCGGCAACGCGCCCCTGCTGCAGGGATGTGGAGGCGAGCGAGGGGTGCCCGATCACATCGCCGGTGGCATATACATGCGGCACCGAGGTCTGGTAGGTCTTGCGCTCGACGCTGATGCGACCTCGGTGGTCGGTCTCCAGCCCCACGGCCTTGAGGTTCAGATTGTCGGTATTGCCCATGCGTCCGGCCGCGAACAGCAGCATTTCACCGCGCACATGGCGGCCATTGGCCATGCTGACCTCGATATGGCTGCCTTCGTCCTCGATCTTCTCGATGGCTGAGCCTAACCGCAGGTCGACACCGTTTTCGCGGATCTGATGGGTGAAGTCCTCGATGATGGTGCGGTCGATGAAATCCAGGAAGGTCTCGCGCGGCTCGATCAGGGTCACTCGCACATCAAGCGCCGAGAACATGGTGGCATATTCCACGCCGATGACCCCGGCGCCCACCACGATCAGCGAGCGCGGGATTTCCTCCATTTCCAGGAACTCGTCGCCATCGACCACGGTCTTGCCGTTAAAGGGCACGTCATCGGGGCGATAGGTGCGGGTGCCGGTAGCGATCAGGAATTTCTCGCCGGTGACCCGAGTGGTGTCGCCGGCCTCTGTCGCCACTTCAATCTCGTTTGGACCGGTAAAGCGCGCAAGCCCTGCCAGCCAGTCCACGTGGTTGCGGTTGAACTGGTGCTCCAGCACGTCCACCTCGTGGTCCAGCGTCATATGCAGGCGCGCCTTCAGGTCCTCGGCGTCGATCTGATCCTTCACCCGGTAGGCGCGGCCGTAGAAACTGCGCTCGCGCCAGCCAGTGAGGTTCAGCACCGTTTCTCGCAGGGTTTTCGACGGCACCGTGCCGGTGTGCACCGAAACGCCCCCCAGCCGGTCCTTGCGGTCGATGACCAGCACCCGCCGCTTGAGTTTCCCGGCCTGAATGGCGGCAGTCCGGCCCGAGGGGCCAGAGCCGATGATGACAAGATCGTAGTCGTACTGGCTCATGTGGTTCGGTCCTTTTGCGGATCAGTCCCGGTACAGCGCCTCGGCGTGAAACGAGACATGCTCTTCCATGAAGGTGGAGATGAAGAAATAGCTGTGGTCATAGCCCGGTTGCAGCCGCAGCGTGGCCTGCTGGCGGCGTTCGGCGACAGCCTGTGCCAGGGCTTCGGGGCGCAGCAGCTCATAGAACTGGTCGGCGGTGCCAGTGTCGACAAGAACCGGTCCGTCAAAACCGGTACCGCGCATCATCAGGCTGGCGTCATGTTTCGCCCATGCCGCCTCATCCGCGCCCAGATAGGCGGTCAGCTGCTTGCGGCCCCAGTCGCTGGCGGTCGGGTTGCAGATCGGCGCAAAGGCCGAGACCGAGCGGAACCGGCCCGGCAGGTTCATCGCCAGCGTCAGCGCGCCATGGCCGCCCATGGAGTGGCCGGAGATCGCTTGCCGCTCCAGATCGACCGAGAAGTTTGCGCCCAGAAAGGCGGGCAGTTCTTCGGCGATATAGTCCCACATCTGGTAATGCGGCGCCCAGGGATCCTGGGTTGCATTCACGTAGAACCCCGCGCCCTTGCCCAGGTCGTAGTTTTCATCGTCAGCCACATCGTCGCCGCGCGGCGAGGTGTCGGGGAAAACAATGGCGATGCCCTGCTCGGCGCACCAGGCCTGCGCGCCCGCCTTGGTCATGGCGTTTTCATGGGTGCAAGTCAGCCCCGACAGGAACCACAGGAGCGGCACCGGACCATCCTTTGCCTCTTCCGGCAGGAACAGGCCAAAGGTCATATCGCAGTTGGTGACCGTGCTCTTGTGCCGGTAGACGCCCTGCACGCCGCCAAAGCATTTGTTTTCCGATACGGTTTCCATGGTGAGGCTCCTTGCAAATGAGTGCCTATCAGCTACCCGCCGACGGGGGCCGGGTCCAGTGTTGCGGCGCCCTGTCGCAGCCTTTTTGCGTCAGAAGCTTTGCAAAAGACTGAATGCTGGCCGGTTGGTGGAGATTAAAGTCCAGACGCCCAGGCGATAGCCAGCGGTACGGTCAGGATCGACAGCGCGGTCGAAATCAGAATCGCCGCTGAAACCCGGTGCGGCGCGACGTTGTAATGCTGCGCCAGCATGTAGACATTGCCCGCCACCGGCAGCGAGGCTGCCGCGATGGCCACCGAGGCCGGAAAGCTGGCGACGGGCACCAGCCACAACACGCCAATGGCAACGCAGAGCGGATGCAGCACCAGCTTGGCAAAGCTAAGCCAGACGGCAACCTGCATGCGCTCGGCTGATTTCGAGGCCAGCGAGGCGCCGATGGCAAAAAGCGCGCCGGGGGTGGCGGCGCCGCCGAGGATCGACAGGAAATCATTGACCGGCGCCGGGATCGGCTGCGCCGAGGCGGACCAGGCCAGCCCGGCGACGATGGCCACGATCATCGGGTTGCGTACCAATCCCATTGCGACCAGTTTCAGGGTGCGCGGCCCCAGACCTGATCCGCGCCCGGCATTGATCAGGATGACGATCAGCGAGGAGAACACCACCAGATCGACGCTCAGCACCACCATCATCGGCCCGATGGAGGCTTCACCGAATAGGATCGCCATCATCGGCAGGCCAAGGAAACCGACGTTGCCGATGGCGGCGCATTGCGCCTCGACCGCTGCGGTGGGCACGTCCAACCCCCTGAGGGCCGCCACCGTCGTGGCGATAAGGTAGACCGCGACGGTGCCTGCCAGATAGCCGAGGATCAGGTTGGGATCGAAGACCTCGGCAAAGGACAGGTTGGCGGCAAAGCGGAAAATCATCGCCGAAAGTGGGAAGAAGAAGACAAATTTCGTCAGATAGGCCGTGGCCTCTTCGGTGAAGAACCGCGTGCGCCCGGCCCAGTAGCCAAGGCCAATGATCGCAAAGAAGGGCAGGGTTCTGAAGAATATGTCAGCCATCGCTGAACTGGTAACCTGATTTTACCAAAACGAAAAGCCTGATTGCGCTCGTGGGTGACCTGATTGGGCTGGCGGGAGGAAGAGATGAGCGCGCGCCTCCCGCCCGTCGCCTCTGCATGAAACCTGCAGGGCTCCCGTTGGGCCGCGCCGCGCTGGTGCGCGGCAGGGACATGATTTGGCTATGGTTTTGCCTGCTTCGACCTGTGCCCCGGTGGCGATGGTGCGCAACCCGCCGCGCGCCAGCGCGGCGCTACGCCCAACGGGAGGCGGCGGTCCCCGGGACCGCTTCCGACGGGCGGGAGTGCCGCCTCTGGATCTCAGAGGTCAGCCGCTGCCGATCAGGGCGCCCGCACCCAGAACCAGCGCGCCGCCCAGAACCACCTGTAGCGTGGCGCGCCAGAACGGTGTCTCCATGTATTTGTTCTGGATCCAGGCAATCGCCCAGAGTTCCACGAACACGATGAAAAAGGCGATGGTCGTCGCGGTCCAGAACTCGGGGATCAGATAGGGCAGGGCATGGCCAAGCCCGCCGAGCGTTGTCATCACCCCCGAGGCAATGCCCCGTTTCATCGGCGATCCGCGCCCCGACAGCTCGCCATCGTCCGAGGCCGCTTCGGTAAAGCCCATGGAAATGCCCGCCCCCACAGAGGCAGCAACGCCGACCAGGAAGGTCGTCCAGGTGTCCTGCGTGGCAAAGGCGGTGGCAAAGATCGGCGCCAGAGTGGAGACCGAACCATCCATCAGCCCGGCCAGCCCCGGCTGCACCCAGGTCAGCACGAACTGCCGGTGCGCGGTGCGGTCTTCCTCAGATCGCGCATCGCCCGTCAGATGCGCCTCTTCCAGCTCGGCGGCGGTGTCGCGGTGGCCTGCTTCGGCGGCGGCCAGATCACCCAGCAATTTGCGGGTGGCGGCGTCCTGGGTGCGGGCTGCTGCGGCGAGGTAGAAGCGTTCGGCCTCCGCCTCCATCGCCTTGGCTTCTTCGCGGATCCGCTCAAGGCTGAGGTTTTCCATCAGCCAGATCGGGCGGCGGTTGTAATAGCCTGCCACATGTTCCCGCCGGATCAGCGGGATCGCGGGGCCAAACCGCTGTTCATGCAGGGCGATCAATCGGGCGCGGTGCTCATCCTCTTCGGCGGCCATGCCATCGAACATCTTCGCGGTGGCAGGAAAATCCTCCCGCAGCCGCGCGGCATAGCCGCGATAGATCCGGGCGTCGTCTTCTTCGGATGAAATGGCCAGCGCCAGGATCTCCTGGCCGGTCAGGTCCGAAAACCGTTTTCGCTGTGGAAGAAAGCGCATTTGGGCCTCATCTTTTTAGAATGGTTCTAACCATATGGGCCTGAGGACAAAGCGCAAGACCCATCGGCAGAGGCGCGCTGCGGCAGAGTGCAGCATTTGTTGTTGCTCATGCTTTGACGTCGGGCGTTCCGGGTGCTGCTGGAGTGTTGATGACTGGGGAGTTGTTGAACAGCGGATGGGTAGGCTAAAGTGATCCGGTCATCCCGCCAGCGCCACGAGGACCGGTCATGAATGAGCAAGCCAGCATTGTCCGGACCGGACGCAAGTTTGACCAGGTTCTGGAAGGCGCGCGCGAGGTGTTCATGGCCGATGGCTTTGAAGGCGCCAGCGTCGACGATATCGCCCGTGCTGCGGGTGTGTCCAAGGCAACGCTCTATAGCTATTTCCCCGACAAGCGCCTGCTGTTCATGGAAGTTGCCCGCAACGAATGCGCCCGTCAGGCGGATGCGCCGATGGATCTGGCCGGGGCCTGCTGCACACCGCGTGATGTGCTTTGCGCTGCCGGGCGGCACATCCTGTCGGTCAGCCTGTCGGAATTCGGCCTGCGCATGTTCCGGATCTGCGTGGCTGAGGCAGATCGCTTCCCGGATCTTGGGCGCCAGTTCTATGAAAGTGGGCCGATGGTGGTCAGGGCCCGGCTGCGCGATTACCTGAAAGTCGCGGCTGCACGGGGGGAATTGCAGATCGAGGATTTCAACCTTGCCGCGGATCAGTTTGCCGAATTGTGCCGGGCCGATCTGGTGCCGCGTCTGATCTTCAACATCGATACCGAGTTTTCGGCCGAAGAGCGCGAGCGGGTGATCGCAGGGGCGGTGGAGCTGTTCTTGGCCCGTTATGGAGTCTGACCGGGACGAGCCTGTCCTTAGTCTGTGTCGCCTGCTCCGGCGCAGCGCAGTGCCGTTGATGGAGGCCCGCCCTTTGGGCGACCCTCCTGTGTCACGTCTCCCTCAGTGGGTGATGAAATCGTTGGGCGCATTCCGGTAGGTTTCGTGGCAGCTGAGGCAAGCCTGCACCATGCTCGGCACCGTCCGCAGCAGTCCGTTCAGGGTATATGCGTTCAGCTGTTTGGCGGCATCCTTGGCGGTCTCTGCCCGGGTTTCGAAATCATCCCATTGTTGCCAGATCAGCGGGTTGGCGTGTGAATTGGGATCCATGCGCGGTTTCTTGAACCGTTTGCGGATGTCGCCTGTTGTTTTCACCAGCGTGCGCCGGGCGGCCTTGGCCTTGGAGGCGTTAAAGCTGGTGCGCCCGGCCATCATGTCAGCCAGCGTGGTAATGGCCGCTTTCTGGGTGGCCATCAGCTCGACCCGCCGCTTGACGTGCTTGTCCGCGATCGGTGCGGCTGCATCCAGTTGCGCACCTGCCAGGGCCAGACCCAGCACCAGAAGGGCAGGAATGCTGCGCAGAGCGCGCGGCGAGACAGAGGGCATGAGCGGATGCGTCATGAGCGCGGCTCCTGTGTGTGGGGGTGGATTGACCGAATCGAATGATTGGAACAAATGTAGAACATAGGCGGTGCCGACTGCTTGTTTTCGAAAATTTTGGACCATCAAACCGGATCGTGTCATGTCCCATCGCCGCATATTGTCGCTCTGGTTTCCGCGTCTCGGAGCAGAGCGTGTGATGCGCGCGGGGCGTGGCAGTCTTGCCGGGCCTCTGGCCATTGTGGAGGAACTTTCCAACACACAGGTTATTTCTGCGTTAAATGAGGCGGCCGAGGCCGAGGGGCTTTTTGTTGGGCAACCGCTGCGTGATGCCCATGCCATTTGCGCTACGCTCTTGACTCGTAAGCGCAATATTCCGGCGGAAACGGCTTTTTTGATGGCTCTTGGGCGCTGGGCGGGCAAGTTCAGCCCCTGGGTTGCGCCGCAGGTCCCGGATGAAATCAATCTCGACATGACCGGCTGTTCACATCTTTTTGATGGCGAGGCGGCCCTGCTGACGCAGATCGATGCGGACTGCGCGGACATGGGGATCACGGTGCGGATGGGGCTGGCCGATACACTGGGCGCGGCCTGGGCGCTGGCGCGCTATGCAGGGCAGGGGGCCGGGTTGCCGGTGGACCGGTCCGGCGATGCCATCGATCAGGAGGCCCGCGCCACCCGCGCCCGCGCAGCCCGCATATCTGTACGCCCGGCGGCGCCGGGGCAAGGGGCGCCTTCGGGCAAGGCGGGGCGCAGGCACTGGACCCGGGGCGGTGCGGCACCGCAGGCGGTCGAGCTGTCGCAGCAGCCCGAACGGATCGCGCCGGTGGGGCAGGCGCACCGGGTTCTGGCGCCCCTGCCAGTGGCGGCCCTGCGGCTGGAGGCGTCAGCCGTGGCGCAGCTGGGCCGACTTGGCCTGCGGCAGATCGGCGATCTTCTGGATCAGCCCCGGGCCAGTCTGGCGCGGCGCTTTGGCCGGGGGCTGGTACTGCGCCTTGATCAGGCCATGGGCAGCACCCCGGAACCGGTCTCCCCGGCGGGGGTGCCTGACAGTTTTGCGGTGCGCCTGACCCTGCCCGAGCCGATTGGCCTGGTGGAGGATCTTCAGGCAGGGATCGATCGAATGCTGCCCCGGCTTTGCGCCTTGCTTGAGGAACGCGGCAAGGGCGCGCGTCTGCTGCGGCTTGAGGCGCACCGGGTCGATCAGGCAGCCCAGATCGTGACCGTCGGTCTGGCGCGACCCAGCCGGGACCCGGACCGCATCCGGCCGCTGCTGGCGATGAAGCTGGAGCAGATCGACGCGGGGTTTGGCATCGAGATGCTGCGTCTTGAGGCGATGCAGGCCGAGCCCATCCATGCCCGCACCCAGGCCGGTCATCTGGAGGCCACTGCCGCCGCCAGAACCCGGCAGGCGGGTGGGCAGACCGTGGCGCTGGAAGATCTGATCGGACGTATCGGCGCGCGGGTCGGGCTGGAGGCGATCACCCGGCGCCACCCGGTCGAGACGCATATCCCGGAAAAAACCGCCAAGGTGCTGGCCGCCGCCTGGTCAGAGCCTGCGCAGGACTGGCCCGCTTCGCTCCATGCGCGCCCCTTGTTGCTGTGGCGCCCGGAACTGGTGATGGCCCCGGATGTGCCCCGTGTGCCCGAACGGTTCCGCTGGCGTGGGCGCGACTGGGAGCTGGCCACCGCCGAAGGCCCCGAGCGGATCGCCCCGGAATGGTGGTTGGAGGATTCGAACTGGCGAACCGGAGTGCGCGATTACTGGGTGGTGGTGACTGCCTGTGGGGCCCGGTTGTGGTTGTTCTTTGCCCATGGCGCGGCGCTGTCGCGGGGGTGGTTCTGTCAGGGCAGCTTTGCCTGAGCGTGCCCCCGCCCGCAGGGGTGATCCTTCGCTCTGCGCCGAAGTCTTTGTCCTTGGGGCCGGGGGCAGCAGCGCCTAGGGTTATCAGATGAACAGACCAGACCCGCATAAGCCCCCGCAGACCCCGCGCTTTGACATTCTGGGGCAGGCCATCGGCGATGCCAGCCGCACCCGGATGCTGTGTGAGCTGATGGAGGGGCGGGCCTATACCAACAAAGAGCTTGCCGCAGCCGCCGGGATCATGCCGCAGACGGCGACCGCGCATTTGCGGATGTTGCAGGAGGCCGGGCTGGTGGTGGCGGAGAAACGGGGCCGCTGTGTTTATCACCGGCTGTCCGGGACCGAGGTTGCCCAAGCGCTGGAACAGCTGGCCGCAATCGCCCCTGCCGACAGTCTGTATCTGGCGCAGCGCCGCAAGGCGGGTGGACTGGCCGAGGTGCGCAGCTGCTATGATCATCTGGCCGGGCCGCTGGCGGTGGCGATGACGCAGGCCTTATTGCGCCGGGGGATGCTGGCAGAACGGGACGGCGGGTTCGATACGGTCCCATCCGATCTGTGGGCGCCGCTTGGGGTCACCCTGCCGGATCCGCAACGCAGCGCGCGCCAGCCCTTTGCCCGGCCCTGTCTCGACTGGACCGAACGGCGGCTGCATGTGGCGGGACCGCTGGGGCGGCAGCTGCTGTCTCATGCGCTGGAGCGCGGCTGGATGCTGCGCCGTCAACACAAGCGGGGGCTGACTCTCACCGCGCCGGGCCGCAGGGCGCTGCACCAGCTCCTGGGGCTGGAGCTGTCCGGGAGTGCGACGGAACTGAGTGAGGGAGGACCCCATGTCTGAGATCAGAACCGACACACAAGATGACCGCTACACCGTTCAGACCGGAACCCGGCTGCTGGTGCAGGTGCCAAAGGGTGACGCCGCCAAGGTGATGGATGCGATTGTCGCCTGTGATCCGCTGCGCTGGGGCGATTATGATCAGGTGGGGTTCACCACCGCGACGGGAGTGCAGCAGTTCCGCTCGCTTCCGGGCGGGGTCAACCGGGCCAGCGAAGCGGCGGTAGAGGTGCCTTGCGTCGAAGTGCAGGTCTTTGTGCCGCAAACTGGCGCTGATCTCGATCCGCTGTTGCGGGCGATCTATGACGTTCATCCCTATGAAGAGCCGGTGATCCAGCTGCTTGCGGCCAGCCGCACCCTGCATATCCGGGGACAAGACGAAGGCAATCCCAACCGGTTCTGGAACCGGTCGGATGCGGATTGGGTGCCCGAAGTGCATCGCAGCGATGGGGGCGTGCGCGCCGAAACCGCTTGATTCCCGCCCGGATTGACGCGAACCTGATATCATGAGCTTTCAAAACACGGCGTCATTCCCCGGGGCTGGCATCCCAGAACAGGTTTCATTCGACCGCAAGGAACTGTCGGTGATCCTTTCCCTTTACGGTCGCATGGTCGCTGCGGGGGAGTGGCGAGACTACGGGATTTCCTCGCTGCGGGAATGCGCCGTCTTTTCGGTGTTCCGGCGCACCGCTGAACACCCGCTTTACCGGATCGAAAAACGCCCCAAGCTGCGCAACCGTCAAGGGCAGTATTCGGTGGTGGGCATCGACGGCCAGATCCTGAAGCGCGGGCACGATCTGAAAACCGTGCTGCGGGTGCTGGAGCGCAAGCTGATCCGCGCCGTCGACTGAGCCTTTTACCGGCCCCCCAAACCAGGAGGCTCCTTTTCAGGATAAACGTTTGTGCGCAGTGACGGGGCCATCGCCCTGTTCGGCGATCCGGGTGATCGCGGCCTGCAGGCGTTCGATTGCCACGGCCATGTCATGGGCATTGGCGTGGATTATGCTATCGCCGTCGCGCACCAGGGCAACATGGCCTTTCCAGAACAACAGATCACCGCGCATATAGGTGCTGCCTTCGGGCAGGGCGCGGCCCAGATCCCGCTCTTGCGGGCCGCTGTCGCCGGGGCACGCAATGCCGCAGGCCATCAGCGCGGCTTGCACCAGCCCGGAACAGTCGATGCCAAAGCGGCTGTCGCCGCCCCAGAGGTAGGGCGTGCCAAGGAACCCTTCGGCCACCGTGACCGGATCCTGCATCAGGCTGCCGATGGGCATCAGATGCGTGGCGGGGACATGCCCCAGTTCAGTTGCCGCGAAACGCCCGGAGGTCTCGCTGACCCGCAGCAGGCTGCCAAAGCTGAGGCTGCATTGGTCCGCCGATTTGAAGTCGGGTTGCGCATAGGCATGGGTCGCCGGGGCGCTGACCCAATGGGTTGCTTCCAGCGGCGCGGACAGGGCCGCCGCGGGGACATAACCGGTATATTCATCCTTCTCGGCCCGGATCTGCGCCCAGCCATCCTGTGAGGAAAGGACCACGACCAGCGCCCCATAAAGAAACTGCCGGTCGCGCGGGCCATCGGGACGTCGCAGAACATCGACAACCGGAAGGGCGATTCGCGCGCGCTCCTGCGCAGCGGTGTCCATCACGGGGCCGCTCATAGGTTCAACATCTCCGGCAGCGCGGCAAAGATCGCCCGCGCGCCCTGACCGACACCGCCCTTGGGGCGGGCAGGGGCGGTGCTGGGCGTCCAGCCATAGATGTCAAAATGCATGTAGCGGCTGCTGCCTGCAAAGCGGCGCAGGAACAGCGCAGCGGTGATCGACCCGGCAAAGCCACCCGCAGGCGCATTGTCGAGATCGGCAATGCCGGGTTCGATCATCGCCTCATAGGGATCATGGAAGGGCATGCGCCAGACCGGATCGGCCATCGGCCCGGATGTGCCTGTGATGGCGGCGGCATCCGCATCGGCGCTGGCATAAAAGGGCGCCAGATCCGGCCCCACAGCCACCCGCGCGGCGCCGGTCAGGGTCGCCATGGAGATCAGCAGGTCAGGCGTATCCTCATCTGCCAGTGTCAGGGCATCGGCAAGCACCAGACGGCCCTCGGCGTCGGTGTTGTTGATCTCGACCGTCAGCCCCTTGCGGGAGGTCAGTACATCGCCGGGCCGGAAGGCATTGCCGGAAACCGCATTTTCCACCGCGGGGATCAGCACACGTAGCTGCACTGGCAATCCGGCGGCCATGATCATCCGCGCCAGCCCCAGCACGTTGGCAGAGCCGCCCATGTCCTTTTTCATCAACCCCATGCTGCTGCCGGGTTTGAGGTTGAGCCCGCCGGTGTCGAAGCAGACGCCCTTGCCCACCAGGGTCAGCTTTGGTCCGCTGTCGCCCCAGCGCAGGTCAATGAGGCGGGGGCGCGCCGTGGCGGCCCGGCCAACGGCATGAATCATCGGTAGGTTCTGTTCCAGAAGGTCCTGATCCAGCGTCACCTGTGCCGTGGCGCCGAATTCGCGGGCCAGATCTTCGGCTGCGGCCTGCAGCTGGTCAGGGCCCATATCGGCGGCGGGTGTATTGATCAGATCGCGGGTTAGGCATTCGGCGGCCACCAGCGATTCGACGGCTTTCGCATCGACACCTTCGGGTGCAACCAGAGCAGCACCGGGCGCCTTGGCCTCCTTGTAGCGATCAAAGCGATACTGCGTCATCAGCCAGCCGAAACATTCCTGTTCCAGAACAGCCTCGGGAATTGCGTTGCCGCCATCGCCCCCGCTTGCAAGTGTATAGGTCCCTTCGGGCAGCTTTTCGGCTGTTGCCGCCAGCGTAAACCGCTGACGCGCACGCTGTGCTGCGTTGCTGTATCCGGCCAGCGCCATTGCCGGGCCGTTTCCATCGGAGGCCGGAACCAGAAGCACCTGACCGATCGCTCCCTTGAACCCATTTGCCCGCGCCCATCCTGCGACCTGATCTGGCTGGGTTTGCAGCCAGGTTTCGCAGGACGCCTGATCAATAACATAAAGCACAATAGCATTATCGCAGGGTGCGGCAAAAACGGGGGTCATCGGGATACTCCGGTCATGGGGGCTTATTCAGCCGTCAGAGTATCCGTCACCGCGTTGCCTGCAAGCCCTGCGTGAATACAGCCTGTGGGTCGGATTTCGGATTTGGGTTCTGGTCGTGTCGGCTTCAGATAGAGAGGTCCTGCTGTTCCCAGACTGCGGTCAGGGATCTTTCGCCAACGCGCAGCAGGCGGAACACCGTTGCCGCAATGGCCGGCGAGTCCTTGCTGTCGACGGCGTCGGTCACATCGCCGGCGATGGCCGCCATCGCGGTCATGCCGATCTGATCCGAAATCGCGATCAGTGAGCGCGCGTTCTTGCGCAGATTTTCCATATCATTCTGACGCCACAAGCGTTCGCAATGCGAAAGGCGGACCGCCAGTTCTTCAATTGCACGGCAAACGACGTCTTCGGCTCCGGTTTCGCCCAGCTGTGAATACAGCTCGGACAGCTTTCCCGGATCCAGACGCACGTTTTCCTTATGCATGACAGTGAGTATATTGGTCACCACATTCACCCCAGTTCACTATGCCCCCACGGCACGATGACCAATTTGACCCTCAAGAGTTGTCAAAAGGTTTCCAGGCTGATGTTGGAATCTCTCGAATTTACTGACAATGCAGGCTATCACCACTGTCAGGGTTCAAATCAGGGAATGCACCATATGCAATACGCCAAGCCTCTGCCGAGCTATCTCGTGACGCGTTACCACGGCTGGAAAGCGACGGCTTATCAGGAAAACCAGGGCTGGTACCGGCGTCTGGCTTCCGAAGGGCAGCGCCCGCGCGCGATGGTGATTTCCTGCTGCGACAGCCGCGTTCACGTCACCTCGATCTTTGGCGCGGACCAGGGTGAGTTCTTTATTCATCGCAATATCGCGAATCTGGTGCCGCCCTATGCACCCGATGGCGACCACCACGGCACCAGTGCCACGATCGAATATGCGGTTACGGTTCTGAAGGTGGCGCATCTGATCGTGCTGGGTCATTCCCAATGCGGAGGCGTGCAAGGCTGTATCGATATGTGTAAGGGCCACGCGCCCGGGTTGGAGGCGAAGGAAAGTTTCGTCGGTCGCTGGATGGACATCCTGAAGCCGAAGTTCACTTTGGTCGAAGACATCGACGATGCAGAGAAACAGGCGCGTCAGTTCGAACGTCAGGCAGTTGTCGCATCGCTTGAGAATCTGATGACCTTTCCCTTCATCGAAGAGGCGGTCTCCGAAGGCTCGCTCAGCCTTCATGGTCTGTGGACGGACATCGGTGAAGGTGGTCTGGAATGCTATGATCCCAAAACTGGAGCATTCCAACAGGTCTGAACGGGACTCACATGGGGGGTAAGCTCAGGCCAGAGCCGGTTCAGGACTGGGTCCGGCGTTGCAGGTCAGCGGCGGCTTGGGTGTAGCCGCCCGAAGCCCCATCGACGAAATGCACATGATCATCCCGCATGGCAGATGGCACGATACAGGTCACCATGGCTGCGTCCTGTTCGTGCAGGCCGAAGCGAATCTGCCCGGCCTGTTGTGTTCTCTCCAACAGGTCCAGAACCCGGTCCCGCACGGCAGGGCTACAATCGACGGTCATCTTCAGCCCGTCATCGAATTTTCGGAAGTCAGAGTTGGCGCTGAGCACGGACAGATAGTGATCGGGATCAAAACTGCCGGTTGGTTTGTCGCGCCCAAACAGAAACCTTGCAATGGCGGACCCTGCGGTCAGCCACAGGGCGCGCAGAGACAGCGGGATATAGCCCCGCGAAAGACGCGCTTCGATCATCAGCCCCGGGGGCGGAAACCTCAGAGCGGGGCCGCTGACCGGGACCGGGTGTCCGCTGCGGTCCAGTTGTGCTGTCAGCTCCAGCAGTTCGGATGCAATCTGTGAAAACTGATGCGGTCCGGTGCCTGCAACGGGCAGGACAACCAGCGACATAATCAGCCCGTTGCGGGCGGGCGTATTGCTCCAGCGGCAGGACAGGCCGGTCAGGTCCGGAGGTTCCTCCGTCTCTGCCGCGCCGATGCTGTAGGCACCCGCCTTCATCTGCTGCTCGGCCCAGGCCAACCCCCCGCCCGAGAACATCGCATAATCGGCATCCTCGGACACTGCATAGCGGGCAACGGTCACGTTTAACCCCTCGGCGCGGATCCGTTCGATCGGCATCTGTGCCGCACGCAGGGTGATGCCGAATTCATCTCTGACCCAATCCCGCAGCCGCGCCAGCGTTTCGCGCGCGGTGCCCGCATGCTCAGGAGCGACCGCAAAGGATGCTCCATCGCCGCCGAAACTATAGGGAAAGGCGGTATCGCCGAGTGTGTTCATCATGGCGGCAATGACCGAGGCGCCCACCATGTTGACGGTCTTGTATTCCCCGGCGGCAATCAGGTCGGTAGAGGCTACGATGTCGGTGCAGCATACCACCCAGTGCTGCGGTAGCGGGACAAAGACCTCTGGACGGGCCAGGGCCGAGAAGGCTCCGTGTTTGGGGAGCTGTTCATAAAACCTGTCCTGCCGTGTCATCGCATCCTTGGCCGTTCCAATCGTTCCGAGGGATATCGGTCTCCAAAGGAATTGTAGTGATCTGGCAAACATGCAAGTTACACCAGCGTGATTTAATGCTCCTCTTGCGACGGGAATGATCCGCGCAACAGAAGCATCGGGGGGATATGAATGCAGGCGGGATTGATTCTGCTGTGCCTGGCCTATGTGCTGAGCCAGTTTTTCCGAGCTTTTCTGGCGGTTCTCACAGGGGTGCTGGACGCTGACCTTGGGGTGAAGCCGGACGATCTCGCCTTTGCGTCGGGGATGTGGTTCCTGGCCTTTGCGGCGATGCAACTGCCTGTGGGCTGGGCGCTGGATCATATCGGCCCAAGGCGCAGCGCGGCAGTTCTGCTGTTGCTGGGCGGTGGCGGCGGGGCGCTTGTGTTCGCCCTAGCAGGCGGGCCGTTTCACATTGCGGTCGCGATGTTCCTGATCGGGATCGGCTGTTCGCCAGTTCTGATGGCCTCCTATTTCATCTTTGCACAGACCTATCCGCCGGTGCGTTTCGCGACGCTGGCGGCGCTGATGCTTGGGGTTGGATCAGTTGGCAATCTGGTGGCCTCTTATCCCACGGCGCTGGCAGTAGAGCTGGTCGGCTGGCGCGCGACGCTGGTCGGGCTGGCCGCCGTTTCTGCCAGCGTGGCGGCGGGGATCTGGCTGACGGTCAAGGACCCGCCAAAGAGCCATACAGAGGTCAAAGGCTCGGTTCTCGACCTTTTGAAAATGCCGGTGCTCTGGGCAATTTTTCCTATCATGTTGGTCAGTTATGCCCCGGTCGCTGCGATCCGGGGATTGTGGATCGGTCCCTATTTTTCCGATGCCTACGGGATGGAGACCGGTCAGATCGGGCTGATCACCCTGATCATGGGTGTGGCGATGATCCTCGGCACCTTTGTCTACGGGCCATTGGACCGGATGCTGGGTACACGCAAATGGGTGATCTGGGGCGGCAGCATGGCGGTGGTTCTTGGCCTTGTGGCCCTGATTGTGCTGACCGGCGCGCCGGTCTGGGTGCCAGTCGCACTGATGGCGGGGATCGGCTTCTTCGGCGCCTCCTTCCCGGTGGTGATCGCCCATGGCCGGGCCTTCGTGCCTGCGCATCTGGTGGGGCGCGGTGTCACGCTCTTGAACTTTTTCGGCATCGGCGGCGTTGGGCTGATGCAATTTGCCAGCGGCCGCATTCACGCAGAGATGGCGCAAGGGAGCGATCCTGCTGCGCCGTACATTGCCCTGTTTGGGTTTTTCGCGGCCTCCCTGCTCCTTGGCTGTGTGATCTATCTGTTCAGCCGTGATAGCCTGGATTGATGGTGATGGTGTGATGGTGGCCCTTTAAATTCTGGCGCAATCCCTATATGACACCGCAGCCGGCCACGAGGCCGGGCAAAACTGGAGAAACTAATATGGGTTATCGCGTCGTTATCGCGGGCGCCACGGGTAACGTGGGCCGCGAAATGCTGAACATTCTGGCCGAGCGCCAGTTTCCGGTGGATGAGGTTGCCGTTCTGGCAAGCCGCAAATCCCTGGGAACCGAAGTGACATTTGGCGACAAGACCCTCACTACCCAGGATCTGGACACCTTCGATTTCACCGGCTGGGACATGGCGCTGTTCGCCATCGGCTCGGACGCGACCAAGAAGTATGCGCCCAAGGCGGCGGCTTCCGGTTGCGTGGTGATCGATAACTCCTCGTTGTACCGTTACGATCCGGACATCCCGCTGATCGTGCCCGAGGTGAATCCCGAGGCGGTGCACGGCTATTCCAAGAAAAACATCATCGCCAACCCGAACTGTTCGACCGCGCAGATGGTCGTCGCGCTGAAGCCGCTGCACGACCGCGCCAAGATCAAGCGCGTGATCGTCAGCACCTATCAGTCGGTGTCCGGTTCGGGCAAGGAAGCGATTGATGAGCTGTGGGACCAGACCAAGGCCGTCTACAATCCGACTCAGGATGTGCCGCCCAAGGTTTACCCCAAGCAGATCGCCTTTAACGTCATTCCGCATATCGACGTCTTCATGGAAGACGGATCGACCAAGGAAGAGTGGAAGATGGTCGCCGAGACCAAGAAGATCGTCGATCCCGCCATCAAGGTCACCGCGACCTGTGTGCGCGTGCCGGTCTTTGTTGGGCACTCCGAAGCGCTGAACGTCGAGTTCGAAGACCATCTGGACGAAGACGAAGCGCGCGACATCCTGCGCGAAGCGCCGGGCATCATGGTGATCGACAAGCGCGAAGACGGTGGCTACGTGACCCCGGTCGAATGTGTTGGCGACTATGCCACCTTCATCAGCCGGATCCGTCAGGACAGCACTATCGACAACGGTCTGAACCTGTGGTGCGTCAGCGACAACCTGCGCAAAGGCGCCGCGCTGAACGCCGTTCAGATCGCCGAACTCCTGGGCCGTGAGGTTCTGAAAAAGGGCTGAGTTGCAGCGCAACTTGCTCTAAAAACCAAATAAAACTGGGGCCATTTCGCAAGAAGTGGCCCCATTTGCATCCGGCAGCCGCCCCATTGTGGTCACAAACAAGACCATGCTGGTAAGGGCCAGAGAAAACGAGGAACGCTGCCATGTACTCCCATGATTTTGAACGTGAAACCGTGACGACCGGCGATGCAGCCATGGCCCAGACTGCCTGGTCCAGCGCCTGCGATCAAAGCCGCCTGGACACCGAGATGATGATCCAGCTGCGTATATCGCTGTGTCCGATTTTCGATGATGCGACCAGCTGGTCCGAGCTGCGCAGCGCCCTGCAGGCCAAGGGATTCTACATGAAGCGTGCCAAAGGCCACATGCATCTTTATGATGGTCACAGCCACGTGCAGATCTGCACCTGCAGCTTCCTCGGCTACCCTGCCGAAGAGCTGGAGCAGCGGTTCAAGAAAACCGCCCCGACCCGCGCAGTGCGCAAACTGCCGGTGCGCAACTAGCGCATTCAGAGCGGCGCCGAGAGAGAGCGGCTGTCCGGAGGGGGTGCTTCCTGTGGTGGCTGTGGTGAGAGGCGGACCGGCCCGCAACGTATCAGCCCCCAGCGCGTTGCCGCGTACCAGCAGCAACATCTATCCTTTTGGCTAGGTTAACGCAAAAATGGCCCGGCTGTTTGCCCCTTCGGGCAGATAGGCGCAGCCTCCGAAATACGGTAAGGTTTACTTATTCCCGCGGGGTCTTGAGATCCTGCACTGTCCCTGACGTCGCTGACAACCAGTCCCGTCCGGCCCGCCATCCTGCCCCCCCTTTGGCAGAGGTCGGACATTGCATCCCTACCTTGGGATTGGTGGTTGGCGGCGTTGACGGTGACGGGCTGATATTTGCGCAGTTTTTTGAACAGGGTGCCGCTCTCTCTCGGCGCCCTGTTTGTCTGTCCAGCCCCTAATGTCTCGATAGCGGTGCCTGAGTTCAGGCGGGCGAGCCGTGGGCTCCCGCCCACCATCGCCGGATCGAAGATCCGTCTCTGTTGGTTGGGCCTGGCGCCGCTTGCGCGGCGCAGGGATTTGCTGAGAGGCGCCTTGAGGGGCCATTCTGCCTCTCAAGACGCCAGATCGATTATTGGGTATGTATCCGCGTCAAGGGTGAACCGCACCTGTGGTGCGGCGGCTGCGCCGCCCTTGACCCGGGGACCCTATCCGCTGTTGCGCAAGCGGCCTACGATACCGGTCGGGAAGAAATAGACGCTGAGGATGAACAGGACGCCCAGCCACAACAGCCAGCGGTCCGCATTAAGCAGGTCCGGTAGCAGAGGCAGGGCGCTGGTCAGCTCGGACGCGGCGCCCATCAGGTTTTGCAGATAGTTCTGCGCCAGCACGAAGAGCGTTGCGCCAACGACTGCGCCATACATGGTTCCCATGCCGCCGATCACTACCATCAGCAGGATATCGATCATGATCTCCATCGACAGTGAGGTGTCCGGCCCCACGTAGCGCAGCCAGACGGCGTAGAGCGCGCCAGCGAGGGCAGCTGCTGCTGCCGAGAGGCAGGTGGCCGCTACCCGGTAGTAAACCACCTTGTAGCCGATTGCCTCGGCCCGGAAATCGTTTTCGCGGATTGCCTGCAGGACACGGCCAAAGGGTGAGTTCACCACCCGCAACAGGCCGAGGAACAGAACCAGCGCGCCAATGAAAACGAAGTAATAGGCCAGGAGCTTGCCGTTCAGTTTCACCCCGAACAGCTGGCCGTCGAAGGCTTCCTTGCCGAATTTGAAGGCCGGACCAAGTTCGCGCGGGGTCTTGAAGGTCAGCCCGTCTTCGCCGCCGGTCAGGCCCGAGAGCTGGCTTACCAGCACCGCGACAGCCGAAGCCACCGCCAGCGTGATCATGGCAAAGAAGATCGCCCGCACCCGCAGGGAGAACAGGCCGATCACCAGCGCCAGAAGCGCTGCAACGCCTGCTCCGGCGATGGCGCCGATGGCGATGGAGTCAAAGCCGCGCCCCAGATGGGTCGAGGCCAGCGCTACCCCGTAGGCGCCGATACCAAAGAACATCGTATGTGCGAAGCTGACGATACCGCCATAGCCGAGCAGCAGGTCGTAGCTGGCGACCAACACAATGAAGATGCAGATGCGTGCTGCCGTATCCACCGTGCGCACTCCGGGAAAGAGGAAGGGCGCCAGCGCCAGGCAGACAAGGATCACTCCAAGAATCAGCGCCAGCGGCACGGAGCGGGGCATATCGCCCGAAAGAAGGGTACGTATCATTTTGCTTTTACCACCGGGATCATGCCCATCGGGCGCCACATCAGGATGGTGACCATCAGGGCGATATTGGAAATCAGCGCCGCCTTGGGTTCGATGAAGGCGATGTAATTCTGCAAAAGCCCGACCAGCAGGGCGCCGATGAAACAGCCCTCGACCGAGCCAAGCCCGCCGATGATCACCACGATGAAGATCAGGATCATCGCCTGATTACCCATATGGGCGGTGACGACCTCCTGGTAGAGGCCCCACATCACGCCGCCCAGACCCGCGAGCGCGGACCCGGCGATGAAGACACCGACGAAGACCAGTCGCAGCCGATAGCCGAGGGCTTGCACCATCTCGCCATTCTCAACACCAGCGCGCACGATTAAGCCAATCTTGGTGCGCCGCAGCACCCAGCGCATCGCGAGGAACACCGCAAGGCCCACACCAACGGCGACCAGACGGTATTTCTCGATCGCGGCCCCGGCAAAGGTGATCGCGCCTTTCAGCGCCTCGGGACGCAGGATGTAGATTTCCTCGGGGCCCCAGAGCACGACGATCAGCTGTTCCACAACGATCAGCCCGCCCATGGTGACAAGGATCTGTTTCAGGTGGTGGCCATAGACCGGCTCCACGATCACCTTTTCAAAGGCCCAGCCCATGATGCCAGTGGCAATCATGGCGCCCAGCACCGCGACCAGCAGCGCCGCAAGGTTCAGGAGCAGCGAAGGCGCCTCGGTCATATGCCCAAGGAGCAGCAGCACCGAAATGCCGACAAAGGCCCCGACCGAGACAAAGGCACCATGGCCGAAATTGATCACATCCATCAGGCCAAAGACCAGCGTCAGGCCCGAAGCCATGATGAAAATCATCATCCCCATGGCGAGCCCTGACACCGTCAGTGTCAGCCAGCTGGAGGGGTTCTGGATGGCGAGGAACCCGGCGATGGCGATCAGCGGCACCAGCAGGACTGGCATATGCGGTGCGATACGGTCGCGCAGTGAAACGTCGGCCATCTTGGGGGCGTGTTCAGGTGCGGCGCTCATGGCTGGCCTCCCAATAGGTTTATCTGCTCTTCAGGGCGAATTGGCGTCAGGACAGTCATCAATGTGCCTCCAGACTGAGGCCCATCAGGCGTTCCTGCAGGGCCGCATCGGTTGCCAGCTCCTGCATTTCGCCGGACCAGATCATCCGCCCGTCGTCCATCACATTGGCACTGTCTCCCAGCGCCTTGGCGACGGCAAAGTTCTGTTCCACCAACAGCACCGAGGCGCCTTGATCTTTGAGATCCTTCAGAGCGCGTGCCATGGTCGAGATGATGGCGGGCGCCAGACCCTTGGTCGGCTCGTCGATGAGGTAAAGCTTGCGTTCCTCGACCATGGCGCGGGCAATCGACAGCATCTGTTTTTGCCCGCCCGACAGGTTCCCGGCCTCGGATTTCCAGAAGGTCTTGAGCGGCGGGAAGGCGGCAAAGATCCAGTCGAGCCGGGCCGAGTTGATCGGGCCGGAGACGGCGGCCAGCACCATGTTTTCCTCGACCGTGAGATCGGCGAAGATTCCCATGTCCTCAGGCACGAAGCCCAGCCCCATGCGGGCAATCGCCGGGGTGGGCAGTTTGGTGATATCCTCGCCATCGAACAGGATGCGGCCCTTATGGGCGCGCCAGTGGCCGATTATGGTGCGCAGGGTGGTGGTCTTACCGACCCCGTTGCGGCCCAGAAGCATGGTCACGGCAGCGCGCGGCACCTGCAGATCCACCCCTTGCAGGATGTGATATTGCGCGATGTTGGTATAGACGCCTTCGAGTTGCAGGATCGGATCAGACATCGGCCAGTACTCCTTCGAGACCGCGGCCCATATAGGCCTCCTGCACCACATCCGAGGCCATGACCTCGGCCGGGGGACCATCAGCGGCGAGGGCGCCGTTGTGCAAAACGATGATGCGGTCGGCGAGGGTGCGGATCACGTCCATCTTGTGTTCGACCAGCAAGATCGTGCGGTTCCGTTGGTCTTTCAGTTCCTCGATCAGGTCCAGCACCACCGGAGCCTCATCAACGCTCATGCCTGCGGTGGGTTCATCGAACATATAGACAGCGGGATCGAGCGCGATCAGCAGCGCGACTTCCAGTTTACGCTGATTGCCGTGGGACAGCTCTGAAACCACCTGTTCGCGCTGTTCCAGCAGGCGCACGCGCTGCAGGATCGCCTCGGCTTCGGCGGTTAGATCGCCGTGGCGCGAGACCATGGACCAGAGGTTGAAGCTGCGGCCCGATTTGGCCTGCACCACCAGACGCACGTTTTCCAGAACCGACAGGTTGGGAAACAGGTTGGTCAGCTGAAAGGCCCGGCCGATCCCGGCGCGGGTGCGGGCAGAGACCGACTGGCCGCTGATATCGCGGTCATGCAGGAAGACGCGCCCGGCGCTGGCAGGGATCTGGCCTGAAATCAGGTTGAAATAGGTCGTCTTGCCCGCGCCGTTGGGGCCGACAATCGCAGTCAGCTGACCGGGATGAAAATCGCAGGTCACCGCATCGACAGCCACGTGGCCGCCAAATCGGACCGTCAGATCACGGGTACTCAATATGGGAGAGGAAGTCATGTCAGTCTCTGGTCTGCCCGCGCCGGGGTGCCTGAAACAACGGGCCCCGGGACTGCGGAAATGGGCCATGCGATGGCCAGGCCGGACAAAGGGCGGTCCGGGGCATGGCGCCCCGGACCGCTGGTTCTGAAGGGTTACTGGTTGCGGATTGGGATCGGCAGCTCGTCGATGCTCAGCTCGCGCACCAGTTCCGGGACCGCCCATTCAACGCCGTCTTCGACCTTGATCTTGAAGTGATACATGGGCTGCAGAGCCTGGTGATCTTCGGCGCGGAACATCATGGTGCCCTTGGGGGTTTCCCATTCCATGCCTTCCATCGCGGTGATCAGCTCTTCGGTGTCGGTCGAACCGGCCTTCTTGATGGCCTCGACTGCGGCGATACCGGCGGTCATGCCACCTGCGGTGAAGAAATCCGGCGGCGCGCCAAAGCGGGCTTCGTGCTCTTTCACCAGCCAGTCGTTCACCGGGTTTTGCGGGATTTCATAGTAGTAGTAGGTGGCGCCTTCCATGCCGGGGAATTCCTTGTAGGCCTTCATCGCCGCCAGGATGTTGCCGCCCGTTGCCATTTCAATGCCGAACCGGCTGGGGGCCATGGCGTTGATCTTGCTCATTGGGTTGCCGCCACCGGCCCAGATCACGAACAGCTTCTTCTTGCCGTCCAGATCCTTCATCGCGTTGAAGATCCGCTCGGCGGCTGCAGTGAAGTCGGTGGTGTCGGTGGGCACGTATTCTTCGTGCGCAACGTCGCTGCCGACGCTTTCCAGCGCTTCCTTGAAGGCGGCGATGCCATCGCGGCCAAAGGCATAGTCCTGCGCCAGCGTGGCGATATGGGTGTCTTCACCGGCCAGTGCGATGGCGTTGGAGACCGCGTCCTGCGACGAGTTACGCCCGGTGCGGAAGATATAGCGGTTCCAGTTGGCGCCAGTGATGCTGTCGGCCACGGCGGGTTCCACGATCAGCAGCTTTTCGTATTCCTCGGCAACCGGCAGCATGGCCAATGCCACGCCCGAGCTGACCGGACCGATGGCCAGATCGACTTCGTCATCGCCGTAGGCCTCTTCCAGGAGGGCCTTGCCGTTTTCCGGCTTCAACTGGGTGTCCTTCTCGATCACGACGATCTTTTCGCCGTTGATCTCCATGGTGCCGCCGGTGGCATATTCCAGCCCCAGCATCAGCCCGTCATGGGATTGTTTGGCATAGGCCTCATAGGGGCCGGTTTTTCCGTAGATATGGGCGATCTTGATGTCTGCTGCTGCGGCCGAAGCCAAGGCAAGCGCCGACACCATACCCGCAAGAATAGCGCGTTTCATAGTTGTCCTCCCTGATGTCGCGCCGGTCTCTTTCGGGATGTTCCCTTGGTCCTGGCGCGCTCTCGCTCCTGTGATTGCAGGCTACTGGCGGAAGGTAAAACCGGTCAATTGCAGGGAAATACGTAGCAAGCCCGCAGCGGGGAAACCACTGCGGGCCTGCGAATGAAGAACCTCTGCGCCAATGGGGCTGACAGGGAGGCAATTGAGGCTTAGCGCGCCTTCCAGTCGGCGGCCAGCTTGCGGGCGTTCTGGGCCAGGATCAGCACATCCAGACCCACCGCAAGGAACTGTGCTCCCATGTCGAAATAGGCCTGTGTCGCCTCTTCGGTGACGCCAAGGATGCCGGGCGCCTTGCCTGCAGCGCGGATATGTTCCAGCGCGCCCGCGATCACCGCGCGCACTTCGGGGTGGGCGGCATTGCCCTGGTGGCCCATGTCGGTCGACAGATCTGCCGGGCCGATAAAGACGCCGTCGATGCCTTCGACCTGCAGGATATCATCCAGCGCGGCGATCCCAGCGCGGTTTTCCACCTGCACCAGCAGGCAGATCTCCTGATCTGCGGTCTGGATATACTCGCTGACCGATCCGAACCGGCTGGCCCGCGCCCCTGCTGCGCCGACACCGCGTGTGCCATGGGGCGGGTACTTGCAAGCGCGCACCAATTCCTCGGCCTGTTCGGCGCTTTCGACGATGGGCACCAGAACGGTCTGGGCGCCCGCATCCAACACCTGTTTGATGATCCAAGTTTCGCCAATCGGGACGCGCACCACCGGATGGCTGTCCGAGGCTTCAAGCGCCATCAGCTGATCCCGGATCGAGCGGATGTCGTTGGGCGCGTGTTCGCCATCCACCACCAGCCAGTCAAAGCCGCAGGTGCCCATGATCTCGGCCACGGAGGGTTCGGCAAAGCTCATCCAGCAGCCGATCTGGCGTTTGCCGTCGGCGAGGGCCTGTTTGAAGCTGTTCTTGGGTGCGGGCATGGAAAACCTCTTTGGTCAAATTGGGGCGGTCAGGTAAGGGCGGTCAGGCAAATGAAATGGCGACATGGCCGAAGGGGCCGAAATCGGCGGTGATCTCGCTGCCCGGCGGGCATTCGATGGGCCGGATGAAGGACCCCGAGAGAACGATATCCCCGGCTTCGATCTGTTGTCCATATTCCGCCATGCGGCGGGCCAACCACAGGACGGAGGTGGCGGGATCGTTCAGCACCCCGGCGCCTAGGCCGGTTTCCTCCACCGTGCCGTCGCGGGTGACGATGGCACCGACCCAGCGCAGGTCCTGGGCGTCGATGGCGTGGCGTGCCTCGCCCATTACAATGCCCGCATTGGCGGCATTGTCGCTGATGGTATCGGTGATGACGCGGGCCTGCCCGGTGTTGGGGGCGGCGCGCAGGATGCGCGTGTCGAGGATCTCCAGCGAGGGCGCCACATAGTCGGTGGCGGCAATCACGTCCTCGCGCGTGCAATCGACACCCGCGAGCGGCGCCTTCATGACAAATGCGATTTCCGCCTCGACCCGCGGCTGGATGAACCGCCCGGCGGGCACGGTGCTGCCATTGTCGAAAGCCATATCCTCCAGCAGCACGCCACTGTCGGGGGTGGTGATGTTCAGCGCCTGCTGCATGGCGCGGCTGGTGAGACCGATCTTCCAGCCGATCTTTTTCCGCCCGTTGGCCAGTTTCTGCGCTACCAGCGCCTTTTGCACCGCATAGGCATCCTCCAGCGTCATGCCGGGGTAGGCGAGGGACAGTAGCCCGCATTGCTGGCCGGTTTCTTCGGCGGTCAGCAGGCGCGCGGCGGCCTCATTGTGCTGATCCGGGGTCATGCTTCGTCCTCGACCGTATTGGTGAGCGTGCCGATGCCTTCGGCCCCGACCTTGATCTCATCGCCGGGTTTCAGGAAACGGGGCGGATCGAACCGCGCGCCTGCCCCGGTGGGGGTGCCGGTCACGATCACATCGCCGGGCACCAGCGTGGTGAAGGTGGAGATATATTCGATCTGGCGGCGGATCGGGAACAGCATCCGGCTGGTACGGTCGTCCTGGCGCAATTCGCCATTCACGTGGGTTGTGAGACGTACATCATCCAGTTGCGCGGCCGAGGTAAAGGGCACCAGCCACGGCCCCATGGCGCCGGAATTGTCCCAGTTCTTGCCTTGGGTCACGTTGAATTTCGCATGGCGCACCCAGTCGCGCAGGGTGCCCTCGTTGCAAAGGGTCAAGGCGGCGATGTGGTCATAGGCATCCTCGGCCTTGATGCGGCGGCCACCCTTGCCGATGACAATCGCGATCTCGCCTTCATAGTCCAGCTGCGGTGTTTCCGGCGGACGGATCAGCGGCTGGCCTTGCCCGCTGAAAGAGCGCGGGAAGCGGATGAACAGCGACATGTTCGGCGGCGCTTCCTGGCCGTCCTTGTATTCGGCATTGCGGTCAGGGAAGTTCACTCCGACGCAAATGATTTTTTCGGGGTTGGGCACCGGAATCTGGTAGGTGAATGTGCCATTCGGGTGGGTCACCGGGTGACCTTTGGCAGCCACTGCCAGATCGTGCAGCCCATCCGCTGCGATCACATCGCGCAGGGTCGGCCAATGGGCAAAGCCGGGCGACAGGGCGGCCATGCCCTCGTCCGTGACGGCGCCGTAATAAGTCTCGCCATTGGCGCTATAGGTGGCAAATCGCATCAATCGGCTCCTTCTGTCAGGCTGGCGGCGATTTCGGTGATGACATCATGGGCCATCATCACGTCGCCTTCCGTGGTTTCGAACTGCCCCGCTTGGAAGCGGATCACCAGATCGCCATCGACGCGGGTCTGCGTCAGGTAAATCCGCCCGTCATCATTGATGGCGTTGACCAGTGCAAGGTTCAGCGCGTCCAGATCCTTGGCGCCTTTGGGCGCATAGCGGAAGGTCCAGAGCGACCACATGGGCGGGGTCACGATCTCGAAATCCGGCGTCGCGGCGAGCTTGTCATGCAGCTGGACCGACCAGTTCACGTGGTTGCGCAGGCGGGTACGCAGCCCTTCAAGACCATAAGTGCGAATGAGGAACCAGATCTTCAGCGCCCGGAAGCGGCGGCCCAGTGGTACCGACCATTCGGAATAGTTGATGATGCCGTCCTTGCCGTGGGTCTTCAGATACTCGGGGCTGATTGCCAGCGTCTGCACCAGATCGTCGGGGTTCTTCAGGAAATGGGCCGAGCAATCGAACTGCGCCCCGAGCCATTTGTGCGGGTTGAAGACGATGCTATCGGCGCGATCAATGCCGGGCCAGTAGTGGCGGTACTCGGGGCAGATCATCGCGGATCCCGCCCAGGCCGCATCCACATGGGTATATAGGCCGTATTTCTCGGCCACATCCATTACCTTGTCGACGGGATCGGTGGCGCCGGTGCCGGTGCCGCCGACGCAGAGGATCACCCCTGCCGGCTGCAATCCTGCGGCGATGTCGGCCTTGATCGCCGCCTCCAGCGCTGCGGGATCCATACCGCGCCAATCACCCTTGATCGGCACCCGCACTAGGTTCTGCTGGCCAATGCCCGCGACCCAGATCGCGCGGTCGATCGAGGTATGCACTTCGGAAGAGCAATAGACACGCAGGGGTTTCTGGTTGAACAGGCCCTCTTCGTTGCCTTTCCAGTTCAGCGCCTTTTCCCGCATGGTCAGCACCGCCGCCAGCGTGGCCGAAGAGGCGCTGTCCTGAATGACACCTTGATATGGCTCCGGCAGGTCCAGCGCCTGACGCAGCCAATCCATCATCCGGGTTTCCATCTCGGTCGCCGCCGGAGAGGTCTGCCAGAGCATGCATTGCGGTGCGATGGCCGAGACCAAGAATTCCGCCAGTACCGAGGGCGCCGCGGCATTCGAGGTGAAATAGGCAAAGAAGCGCGGGTGTTGCCAATGGGTGATGCCGGGCATCACGATCTCTTCGAAATCGGCAAAGATCTTTTCCATGCCGATCCCAGCCTCGGGCGGGTGGCTGGGCAGAGCGTTCAGCACTTCGCCCGGCTCGGTGCGGGCGCGCACGGGTTTCTCGCCCACGGTCAGGTGGTAATCCTGTGCCCAGTCGGCGACCTTGCGGCCCCAGTCTGAGAATTCATCCCATTTCATAAGTTCAGCTCCAATGTACGGGCCTTGGCCCGGACAGCGCCTGACCTTCCCCTGGGAAGGCGCTTCTCGCCTCCCCAAGGTCAGACGCTGTCCTGATGTTGTGCTACGGTGCAATGATCGGCTGCGCGGTCAGGGCGCTGGGCTGTGGCTCTACCCCTTCAAAACTTGACCCTTCCTCGAACCAGCTGCGCGGCGCTGGCGCCCCCCAAAGGGTCTGGCGCTGCGGATCCGTGAGCGACCATTTGATCGGTTCAAGGTCGGGATCGCAAGTCTGGTAATCAGAGCAATAGATCTCGATCCGGTGCCCGTCCGGGTCGCGCACATACAGGAAGAACGCATTGGAGATCCCGTGCCGTCCGGGGCCACGCTCGATATTGTCCACGTAACCGGTGGTCGCCATCAGGTCGAGTAGGTCGATGATGGCCAGCGGGTTCGGCACCCAGAAGGCGGTGTGGTGCAGGCGCGGCCCGAGACCATTGGTAAAGGCCACGTCATGCACGCCGCCCTTGCGGTGCATCCAGGCGGCCCAGACTTTGCCGCTGTCGTCATCTTCGGTGTATTCGGTGACGCGGAAACCGATCTCGTTATAGAAGGCGACGCTGGCATCCACATCGGCCGAGAACATGTTGAAATGGTCGATGCGGAGCGGTTTTACCCCATTATAGAGCCTGTATTTCTGGTGGATCGGCTCCAGCCGGTCCATCTTGACGTAGAACTCCAGCGGAATGCCCCAGGGATCGCGGGTGCGCAATGTGCGGCCCATATGCGGGCGCTCCACCCAGTCGACCGGCAGCCCCTTGGCGGCGAAGAAATCCGCAGCCTTGTCCAGATCCGGCTCGTCAAACAGCTTGAACCCCAGAACCGCCACCGACGGCGTGTCGGCCTGCACCAGAACGATACAGTGATGACCGCGTTCCTCCATCGCGCGCAGATAGATGCGGTTTTCGTCCTCATGCGTCACCTGAAGGCCCAGCGTGTCCACGTAAAAGGCGCGGCTGGCGGCAAGGTCCGTCACCGCATATTCCACATGGCTGAGGCGGACGATGTTGAAGGGCGGGTATAGAACGGGGGCGGGAACGGGCATCTGTGCCTCCTTGTTGATCCGGCGTTCAGACCGGGAAAATCACGTTTGTCTGGCCGGTGCCGGAGCTGGGGAAATAGGGCGTCACCACCTCGCATTTGCCATCATAGGCATCCCATCCCAGCGCGCCATAGAGCATCGCCGTGTCATGCATCGAGCCTTCGCCGCAGCAGAATTGCGCATATTCGCTGAGCATTTTCAGGAAGGTCGCGTGATCGCCGTTCTTCCACATCTCCAGCACATGCAGGTCCATCTGGCGGTTGAACTCCGAACTGATGGTGAAGGTGCCATTGTTGGCGGCGTAGTCCTTGTTGGCCCAGATCTTGTGGGACAAGGAGCCGGAGGCAACCAGCAGCACCTTGCTGTTTGAGGCTTCAACGGCAGCGCGGATGGCTTCGCCCACGATACGGCTTTCGTCATGGCCATGAACCGTGGCCCAGGCCGCGACAGAGACGACCTTCATGTCGTGCTCGCGGCTCATGAACCGCATCGGGACAAGCGTGCCGTATTCCAGTTCCAGACTGTCTAGATGATGCGCCAGCGTATAGGCGCCCCGGTCCGAGGCTTCTTTCGCGATGGCATCACCCAGCTCCGGGTTGCCGTCATAGCCGTAAGGCAGATCCTGAATGAACTGCGGGAACTCGTTTGAGGTGAACAGCCCCTCGAAACGTGCGTTGGCGTTTATGTGAAAGCCCGCGTTGATCACCCAATGGGTGTCGCAGATCACCACCGTATCAGCGCCAAGCGCCTTGGCCCGGCGGGCGATCTCACGGTGCCCGTCGATGGCGGGCTGGCGGGTGCCTTTGATGGGGCCCTCCTGCTCGGACATGAGCATGGTGGGCACGTGGGTCATCTTGGCGGCAAGAACGATCTCTCCCATGGGTCTCTCTCCTCCCGAAAGGTTGCGCGCGTTTCCGAAAGGGTGATCAGGCGCCCAGACGCGCGATCTTGTGCTGGCCGGTGGCGAAACCGATATGTTTCTGTTCCATGTAGAACTCAAAGCTCCAGTCGCCGCCGTCGCGGCCGATGCCGGAGGCCTTGACCCCGCCAAAGGGGGTGGGCAGGTGGCGCACGTTTTCGCTGTTCACCCAGATCATCCCAGCTTCAAGCCGGTCGGTAAAACGCATCGCGCGCGTCAGATCGTTGGTCCAGACATAGCCGGTCAGCCCGTAGGGCGTGTCATTGGCGATCTCGAGCGCCTCTTCCTCGGTGTTGAAGGGGATTGAGGTCAGCACCGGGCCAAAGATCTCCTCGCGCGCGATGCGCATCTGGTTGTCGGCGCCGGTGAACAGTGTGGGGCGTACGAAATAGCCCTCGTCACCCACCGTCTCACCACCGGCGGCGACGGTTGCGCCATCTGCGCGAGCGATGTCGAAATAGGAGGTCACCTTGTCGAAATGCTCCTTGCTGATCAGCGGGCCGATTTCGGTTGTGGGATCGAGCGGATGGCCGACCTTGATGCGATTGACGCGCTCCACCAGCTTGGCCTCGAATTCGGCGCGGATGCTGTCCTGCACCAGAAGGCGCGAGGAAGAGGTGCAGCGTTCGCCGTTGATCGAATAGATCATGAAGATCACCGCATCCAGCGCGCGGTCCAGATCGGCGTCGTCAAAGACAATGACCGGGTTCTTGCCGCCCAGCTCCAGATGCACCCGCTTCAGCGTGTCGGCACCCTGTTTGGTGATGAGGCTCCCGGTGCGGCTTTCGCCAACAAAGGCGATGGCCTTGATGTCGGGATGTTCGGTCAGGCGCTTGCCGGCGTCTTCGCCATAGCCATTGACGGTGTTGAGGACACCCGGCGGCAGGCCTGCCTCCTCGGCTATCTCGACCAGAAGGCGCGCGGTGAGCGGCGAATCCTCGGCCGGTTTGTGGACCACGGTGCAGCCCGCCGCCAAGGCAGGCGCGATCTTCCAGGTGGACAGCATGAAGGGCGTGTTCCATGGCGTGATCACCCCGACCGGGCCGATCGGCACACGGGTGGTGATATTCATCAGGGTCGGTGATTTCAGGTGCTGGCCATCGCGGGCCTGCACCACCTGATCGGCGAAATAGCGGAAATTCTCAGCCCCGCGCAGGGCGGCCTTGGACATGAACCGCAGGGCCTGGCCGGTGTCCCAGCATTCGCAGAGCGCAATTTCCTCGGCGCGGGCCTCGATTGCATCGGCAATGCGCAAGAGGATCTTGCGCCGCTCGGTGGCGGGCGTGTCGCGCCAGGTGGGGAAAGCCGCCTTGGCAGCGGCAGCGGCTTGATCAACGTCTGCCTCAGAGCCGCGCGCCACATCGCAGATCACGCTCTTGTCCACCGGAGAGGTCGACTGGAACACACCGCCGGATCCGGTCACGTCCTGCCCGGCGATGCGGTTCTGGATGCCGGTGTCCTTGAATCGCGCCAGATAGCCACTGAGTTTCTCGATATTACTGGCCAGATCGCTCATCACTGCTCTGCCTTCTTCATATGATCGCGGATGGTGCCGCATTTGGGGGAAAGATCGGGGTCGATGTCGCGCATCTCGAACGACAGCGCGAGGGAGTGGGCCTGCATCGCGGGCTCCAGATAGTGCCGTGCAGCCTCGAAGATTTCAGCCGTGGCACGCTTGCGGGTTTCCAGATCGCGGCCGCCGCGCAGGCGGACTGCAATGTCCACATACCCGTGCTGCGGATCGCCATCGGCAATCGAGACATGGGTCGCGGCAAAGGCGCGCACCCGGATCCCGGCCAGGGGCAGCACGCCGGTGTCCGCCGCCGCAAGGCGCAGCCGGTTGCACAGACCGGCAATATCCGCATAGCCTGCGACATTCGGGGAATAGTCCACCGTGATATGGGGCATTGATCCGTGCTCCTCCCTAGATCATTAACATGTGTAACAAAATCCGCGCCGGTGGTCAACTGTGCGGGATATCGTCCATTCCAATTGCGTTTTGCCTGATTTTGAGGTGATAAACGCACATGACAAAAGCACTGCCATCCACCGACCGTTCGCTGCCGATTGCCTTGTTGCGGGCGCGTGAGCGGGTCATGGGCCCGATTCGAGCGCTCCTGAGCGACGTGAACCTCACTGAACAGCAGTGGCGGGTGCTGCGCGTGGTGCAGGAAAGCGGGCCTACAGACCCGACCCAGATTTCGGAAGAGGCCTGCCTGCTGCTGCCTAGCCTGACCCGCATTCTGCAAAAGCTTGAGGAAAAACAGCTGATCAGCCGCAGCCGCGACGAGAGCGACCGGCGCCGTCAGGTGATCACGATCACCGCAGCAGGAGAGCAGATCATCGATGACAATATCGGTGCCAGCATGGAACTGGCCGCCCGGACCCGGAACAAAATGGGTGAGGAGCGTTATGAGGCACTGCTCGACCTGCTGAACGATCTGGACAAGATCGACCTCTAGGGCGTCGTTAGGCCTTTGGGCCGAGGCTTAATCGGGCAGGCGCAGGAAGACCTGGACATCGGCGACATTGGTGCCGGTGCCGCCGGTCATCAGCAATGCATCTGCGGATTTGAGCGCGGCGTAGCTGTCGTTATTGGCCAGAAGCGCCTCGGGGTCCTGCCCGGCGTCCCGGATGGCCTGCCAAGTGCCGGGGCCGACAAGGCCGCCTGCTGCATCGGTCGGTCCATCGCGCCCATCGGTGCCGCCCGAGAGGAACAGCCAGTTGCCAGTGAGCTGCGCGGCGCCCAACTGCGCCACCCGCAGCGCGAGTTCTTGGTTGCGCCCGCCCAAGCCGTCACCGGCCAGCCGCACTGTGGTTTCCCCGCCAAAGATCAGCGCGACGGGCAGGTCAGTTGCGGCGTTGCGCGCGGCCGCGATCACGGTTTCGGCGGCTTCTGCCACGTCTCCGGTGAGGTGATCGCTGACGATCTCTGCCTGCCATCCCTCTGCCGCCTGTCTCATGGCAGCTAGGCTATGCTGGTTCGATCCGATCAGGATATTCTCAGCCTCTGGCAGGTTGGCAGGCGTTTCGGGAGCAGACAGATGCGCCTGTACCGCTGCTGGGCAATCCGTCCAGATGCCCGCCCGTTCCAGCACCGCGCGAGCGTCGCTCCGGGTGCCGATGGGGGAGACAGTCGGACCGGATGCAATGGCGCGCAGATCATCGCCAATGACATCCGACAGTAAGTAGGCCGTGACCAAGGCCGGGGACGCATGGCGCAATAGCCCGCCGCCCTTCAGGTCTGACAGCTGCTGGCGGACCAGGTTCATCTCGTTGATCTCAAGCCCCGAGGCAAGCAGCAGACGCCCGACCTCTGCCTTGTCCGCGAGGGTCAGACCCGGTGCAGGCGCCACCATCAGGGCGGAACCGCCGCCCGACATGAGGGCAATCACCCGATCCTGTGGGGTGGTGCCTGCAAGAAAGTCGATCACCGAGCGACCCGCTGCGGCGCTGGCCTCATCCGGGACGGGATGGCTGCCCGTCAGCACGCGCGCCCCGGGCAGATCGCAGATGTTTTCCGGGTTGGTCACCACAAGCGCCGCCCGGGGCTGCGGAATATGCTCCAGCGCCTCGCGCATCATCGGGATAGCGGCCTTGCCCACGGCGAGGATCAGGGTGCGCCCGCCCTCGGGGCAGGGCGGCAGCGGATGCGCGGTAATCTGACGGCGTAGGGCAAGCGCTGGATCGGCGCGTTCCACGGCGGCAGAGAACAGTTCCAGGGCGGTGTCACGCAGGTCGGTCATGGGCATCATCCCTGTCAGATCGCGGCATCCGGGCGGCACCGGGATGTTATCGCTGAATTCGCAAAATCTTCTGCCCGATAGATGCGGGCAGCGTCAACCGCCGGGGCGCTGGCGCCGGTGCGCGCGCGGCCCGTCGGTGGTGATCTCGTGCAGCGATAGCGTGTGGTCGGCGTTTCTCATCCGGTGGCGCAGCATGGTGCGGGTCAGCCGCGCCAGATCTGCCTGCAGGGCGGGATCCCCGGCGACATTTTCCATTTCCCCTGCGCCCTGGTGATCAAACAGGATGGGCGGCAGGTCGGCTGCGAACTCGACCAGCGTGAACCGCTCATCGCGCAGGATCGCGAGAGAGGCCTCCGATGGCCGGATGCCAAAGGCGCCTGCGCCGGTGGTGGCGGGGTCTGCGAAGTCCAGCTCGGAATAGGAGTAACGGCGCCAGTCCGTGGGTGCCTCACCCCGCAGCAGCGGCAACAGGGAGGTGCCGTCCATCGCATTCGGGATCTCCTGTCCGACCCAGTCCAGAATGGTGGGGGTCAGGTCGATCGACTCGGTGATCTCCTGCACCCTGCTCCCAGCGCGCGCCCCATTGCCCGGTAGGCGCACGATCAGCGGCGTCTGGTAGGCTGCGTCATAGACCGAGAACTTGCCCCAACTGTGGTGGTCGCCCAGCATCTCGCCATGATCGGCGCTGATGATGACGAGGGTGTTGTCCTCCTGGCCGCTGTCCTTCAGGAACTGCAGGACCCGTCCGATATGGGCGTCCACCTCGCTTGCCAGCCCCAGATAGATTGCGCGCAGGCTCTGCACCACCTCATCATCGGCGGTCAGATCGGGAAAGCCCAGCACGGTGGAGGCGGGCGTCACCGCGTCGATGGCCGGGCCGAAAAACGGATGCAGGGCGCGCTCGGCCGCCGCATCGGCCAGCCGGTCGGGCAGGGGCAGCGCGGCAGGGTCGTACATATCGTTATAGGGCGCAGGCGCCACCAGAGGTGGGTGCGGACGGATATAGGTCAGATGCGCGAACCAGCTTTGATCGCCATAGGCGGGCATGGTGGCCAGAAACCGGTCGGTCAGAAAGGCAGTGTCGCTGTCTTCGGCCCGGTAGGGGGCCGGATCGTTGAGGCGGGGCGCACCACCAGTGGGCGAGACGGGTTTGTAGAGATCCCAGTAGTCGTCAAAGGTGTAGCCCCTGTTCATCAGGTGGGAGCGCCACGGGTAGGACATTTCGAGCCGCATCTCCAACATCTCGTGGAAATCGGCCATGTGGTATTCATAGGTCTGTACCGCCGGGTCGTTCGGGTGATGCACCCGAGGATCGCGGGAGGTGTCGGTATAGCCGAACAGCATCGGCAGATAGCCTGTCTTGCGCATTTCTCCGGCCAGCGTAGGCGCATCGTGGCGCAGCGGCGTGCCATTGCGGACCGAGCGGTGGTTCATCGCGTATTGCCCGGTCAGGATCGAGGCGCGCGAAGGGCCGCAGGGGTTCACCACCGTGTAATTGCGCTCGAAGGTGACGGCGCTTTCCATGAAGGCGCGCAGGTTCGGCAGTTCTACATGCTCGGCCAGGGCGCCGGTCAGGCAATCGGCCCGCAGCTGGTCGATAAGGATGAACAGAACATTCTTCCGGGGTTGATCCGGTTGGGCCATGGCGCGTCTCTTTTCAGGCTGTCTTTTGCCAGATAATCCTGCCCTTCGGGGTTTGGAAAGTCTTTTCTGCACCACACAATTCTGTGACTGTTGACCGGTATTTGTGGATTTGTGTGGATTTAACTTGTGGTTTTGGCCATTTTGAGGTCTAAAACGCGCTCCATCTTGGGTATTGAGGCCGACCAGCATGCCGACTGCTCCGACTTTATCACGCCGCGAAGCCGAACTGATGGACGCCCTGCGCCATCTGGGCGGATCGGGGCGTAACGCTGAACTGGCGCGGGTGCTGGATGTGTCGGAAGAAACCGTGCGTCGCACGATCAAGGCGCTGGCCAAGGCGGGGTTGATCGGACGGGTGCATGGCGGGGCGCATCTGACAGGCGCGCAGGCAGGCGCCAGTTTTTTTCGCCGCATCGGTGAAAATCCGGAGGAAAAGCTCCGCATCGCCGAGGCCGCGGCTGCGGAGATCGGTGATGGCATGACGGTGTTTCTGGATGTCGGATCCACCACTGCCTTCGTGGCGGAGGCGTTGCGGCAGAAGGTGGGGTTGACGGTGGTGACCAATTCCATCGGCGTGGCGCAGGTCCTGTCGAACCACAATGGCAACCGGGTGCATGTTCTGGGCGGCGAAATGCAGGGCGATGAACGGGGAACCTTCGGACCGGTGACAGAGCAGCAGGCCGGTCGGTTCGCGTTCGATGTGGCGGTTCTGTCGGCGGATGCGCTGTCGGCCAAACACGGAGTTCTGTACCAGAACGCTCCCGAGGCACGGCTGGTTCAGGTGGCCGCAGAGGGTGCTGAACGGGTGATCGTGGTGCTGGCGCATCCCAAATTCGGCAAGACGGCCCCCCATCGCGGCCCGGCGCCGGAGGAACTGGACCTTCTCGTGACCGACCTGCCGCCGGGGAAGAAATTGACAAAGGCGCTGGCGGACTGGGGGATCAGCGCCGTCATCGCTGAGCAGGCAGATAATGAAAAAGAAGACTGAGGTACGAAGACAGACATGGCGATACTGACCTTTCTGATCAGCCTGGCCGGGGCGACGATGCTGCTGTTGTTTGCCGTGCGCATGGTGCGCACCGGTATCGAGCGCAGCTATGGCGCTTCTTTTCAGCGGCTGCTGACCGGCGCCGACAGTCAGGTGCAGGCCGGGCTGTCCGGGATCGGTTTGGCGCTGGTGCTGCAAAGCTCGGCTGCGGTGGCGCTCCTCGTGACGGGATTTGCCGCCAGTGGTTATCTCGCCTTTCCGGCGGGTCTGGCCATCGTGCTGGGCGGCGATCTCGGTTCGGCGGTGATCATTCAGATCCTGTCGTTCCGGCTGGATTGGCTGGTGCCGGTGCTGCTGGCCATCGGCGGCTATCTGTTCGTGAAGACCGAAGCCAAGAAACCCCGCCAGTTGGGGCGGATCCTGCTGGGGGTTGCCTTTATCTTGATCTCTCTGCGTTTCCTGCGCGAGGCGATGGACCCGATCCGCGACAGCGCCTTTCTGCCCGCCATCGCGGGCTATCTGGCGCGCGACTACATCACTGCCTTCCTTGTGGGTGGGGCGCTGGCATTCGTGATGCATTCTTCGGTCGCGGCCATCCTGATGTGCGTCACGCTGGTACAGATCGGAGCGCTGCCCTTTGCTGCCGGTCTGTCGCTGGTGCTGGGGGCGAACTTCGGCTCGGCCTTCATTCCGATCTGGCTGAGCCGGGGCATGGCGATCAAGGCCCGGCGGATCCCCTTTGCCAATCTCGGGCTGCGCGGCAGCTGGGCGGTGATCTGCCTTGTGGCCGCCAACGAAGCCCTGCGCGAGGGGATGTTGGGCGATCTGCAGGGCGGGCAGACGCTGGTATATGCGCATCTCGCCTTCAACGCATCACTCCTCTGCGTGGCCTTGCCGCTGTGCCGTCCCATGCAGGGCTTGATGATCCGGCTGCTGCCCGAACCTGCCGCGCCCGAGGACGTGGTGCCGGGCCGTCCGGTCAGCGCCTTGGTGCCGGGCGATTATGCTTCCCCGGCACAGGCGGTGGCCGACCTCAAGCGCGAGTTGCTGCGCATGTCTGGCCTGATCGAAGCGATGTTCCGCCCGCTGCCCGACCTGTATCGCAGTGGTGACGCTGCGCAGATCAAGGCGGTTCAGGCGCTCGATCATGAGGTCAACGCCTGCCTGTCCGGGATCCGCTCCTATGTGGCGGGCATCCCCGAGGACAGCTTTGACCGGGCCGAGCTGAAAACCGCACGGGAGATGGTCGAATACGCGATCCGTCTGGAAACAGCCGGGGATGTTGCTGCCGCGCGGCTGGCAGCGCTGGCCGGGGATCTGAACCGTAAGGGCCTACGGTTCTCCAGCGACGGTTGGAGCGAAATCACCCGCATGCACGAAGCCATCATGGCCAATCTGCGGCTGGCTTCGAACGTGCTGATCTCGGACGATCTGGAAAGCGCGCGGCTGCTCAACCTGGAAAAGACCGAGGTCAAGCGGATGGAGCGCGACAGCCGCAAACGGCACCTGAAGCGCCTGCAACGCGGAGTGGCGGACAGTTTTGAATCCTCGGACATCCATCTGGAGACGCTGCGGGCGCTGCGGGAGTTCAACAGTCATATCGCGGCGGTGTCCTATCCGGTGCTTTATCGCAACGGGCAGCTGCTGGAGACGCGTCTGATCGAGGACATGACACCGGAACCGGCGGGCTGACCGTGATCGCCGCCGGAAATGCCCTGAACTCTCCTGTCATGAAAGGTGCCCTGCGGCCGTGACCCTATTCGTCGTATCGATCATCCTGTCTGCCGCCATGCTGCACGCGGTCTGGAACGCAATTGTAAAAACCGCCGCCGACCGCACCACAATGCTCGGGCTGGTGGCGCTGGGCCATGTGATCCCCGGCGCGGCGATGGTGGTGCTCCTGCCCTTGCCCGCGCCGGAAAGCATGCCCTACGTGCTGGCCTCCACGCTGATACATTTTGGCTATTTCTACATGCTTGGGCGGGCCTATGCCCATGGCGATCTGAGCGTCGTCTATCCCATCGCCCGGGGCATTGTTCCGGCGCTGGTGGCGCTTTGGGCGATGATTTTTGCTGGGGAGGTGCTGCCGCTGCAGGCCTGGGGCGGTATTGCGCTGATCGCCCTGGGCATCCAGCTCAGCAGCTGGCAGGCGCTGCGCTCGGGTGTCGAAAGCGGCGTGGGGAGGGCAGCGCTTGGCTATGCCGTTGGTACCGGGTTTTGCATTTCGGCCTATTCGCTGACCGATGGTCTGGGGGTGCGCCTGTCTGGCAATACGCTCAGCTACTGGGCCTGGGGCGCCTTTCTGCATCTCTTCGTTGCCGGTTTCATCGGGCTGCGCAAGCGGAACACTCTGGCAGCCCTGCGCCCGCGCACCTGGATCATCGGGATCGGCGGCGGTCTGGTGTCGATGACAGCCTATGGTCTGGTTCTTTATGCCAAGAATTTCGCCCCCCTCGGGGCGGTCTCGGCGCTGCGTGAAACCTCGGTCATCTTTGCCGCGCTGATCGGATTCGTTTTCCTGAGAGTCTGATTCAAAACTTTTCGAGTGAATTCATTGTCTTGCGAGCATCCGCGTGACGCGGCGGATGTGTGCGATTGTGACCCAAGCTGCCGCGCTGGCGATGGATTTTTCCCAATCCTTCGA
>NZ_JBDOQR010000120.1:0-6672 GCF_039839315.1 Phaeobacter sp. CAU 1743
TGGGGCGCAAGGCGGACCCAGACCTCATCTGTCAACACAAACCGCTCTTCGTTCATTCAAACCTCCATTTTGGAAGCTTGAATCAGATTTCAGCCAGCTTGGGAATCCTGAATGTCCACAGACCCTATAAAACGACCGAAAATCACGGTGGTTTTGCGTTTTGCCGGGCAGGTACTGAGATTCATTTAACCCGTCTCGCGCAGTCTGACTGTTACTTGTTTTTAGGAGGTAACAGTCGCATGCGGAGTGTCCGTCCCATCCGTGCCAGATCAGCGATGAATGTTCTGGCTGCACTGTTGTTGCTAGGGACGCCTGTCAGCGCGGATGTCATTGACCTGCGCGCTGACGCCTGGTGTCCATTCAACTGCGATCCGGCCAGCGACCAGCCGGGGTATATGGTGGAAGTGGCACAAGAGGCGCTGGCGCTTTTTGGGCACGAGGTACGTTATACGTCGATGACCTGGAGCCGCAGCCTGTCACAGGCTCTCAGCGGCGACATTACCGGTGTCATCGGCACCGATCAGGAAGAATCGCCTGATCTGATCCTTGGCCCGCCCATGGGCAACTATCAGGAGGCTATCGTGTTCCGCGCCGGGGAAGCCCGGTCAATCGCGACCGCTGAAGATCTGGAAGGTATCCGGATCGGGGCGATCCTGGACTATGAGTACAACACCGTGATCGCCGCCTATGTTGCAGAGAACGCCAGAAACCCCGAGCGGGTTCAGATGATCGGCGGCGATGATGCCCTGAAACGAAATCTGCAAAAGCTGAAGGCCGGGCGGATCGACATGGCAATCGATGAACGTTCGGTTGTGACCTACATGATCGATCAGCTGGAATTGCAGGACGATTTGCAAGTCGCGAACTATGGCGAGGCGACCGAGCTTCACATCGGTTTCTCCCCGGCGCTGGAGGCATCTGCGCTTTATGCGCAGCAGCTGACAGAAGGGGGAGCGCAGCTCAAGGCATCTGGGCGCTACGGTGAGATCCTGAAACGCTATGGACTGACTGAGTAATTCTGCCATGAATGTTGTCGGCCCCAAAACCCTTCGCACCCGCATTCTGTTGGGCGTCCTAATCCCAGTTTTTCTAATCCTGGCGGCAGGTCTGACCTACGAATCCTATGATCACAGAGCGCATCTGATAGAGGGTCAGCACCAGCAAGGGGACATGGTCGCCCGATTGACGGCAACGACCGTGACGCAGGCTTTGTGGGATTTCGACATCGTCCAGGTGGAACAATCGCTGCAACAGATCGTGGCCCTTGGCCAGGTCGCAAGTGTTGAAATTATTGGTCTGGCTGGCGAGCAGATCGCGGCCGCTACCGCACCGGGGTTCACCCCGAGCGAAGGGGATTTCATCACCACACATGTGATCGAGTATGTTCTGGGTGACCAACACGAAGAGCTGGGAGAACTACGGCTGACTCTCCCAGTGGAACACGTCACTGGTCCCTTGATGGACACGACGGTTCAGCATGCTGCGGTCTCGGTACTTATCTTTGCCCTGCTGGCCGTCAGCGTGTTTCTTGTCCTGACGCGGATTTCGCAGCCACTCACCAAAATCGGCACAGCGATCGACGATATTTACAATGGCCGGTTTGACACGGTGGTTCCCTATCAGTCCCGTACTGATGAGATCGGCATGCTGGCACAGACGCTGGAGCAGATGCGCCGCAATGAGGTCGAAATGGCAGACCTGCGCGCCCACACGACCGAAGCAAGCAGGCGGGAAAGAAAACGGATCTACCGCGCCCTGAAATCCACCCGCGATGGCGTGATCCTGACGGATGAAACGGGTCACGTGGTGTTCTCCAACGCCAATGCCAGCATCTTCTTTGCCGATGCGCGGGACGGGGAAAAACTGAACTTCCGCTCCTGGCTGCCGCAGGACGTGGCCGAACAGATCGAAGAACGCGTCGCCGCCAATCAGGATTTTGCCGCCGAGGCAAGCGTCACCCATTTCAACAGCGGTGAAGAGCTGAACCTGTTGGTGCGGGGCGGTCCGATCCGGGACGAAGAGGGCCTGTATTTGGGCACACTGCTGCTGGCCACCGATCACAGCGATCAGGCACGTCAGGCCGCGCGCGTCAAATTCATGGCGGAGCATGACAGCCTGACCGGCCTGCCGAACCGGCGCCTGCTAGAGCACACCCTCGGCAACTGGCTCAATCAGGGGGAACAGGTGTCAATCCTGCTGGCGGATCTGGATCATTTCAAGATGATCAACGACACGCTTGGCCATCCCACCGGTGACGCCCTGCTAAAGGTCGTGGGTGAAAAATTCCTGGGCAACTGCGGGAAAAACGCCTTGGCAGCGCGGCTTGGCGGCGACGAATTTGCGATCCTCGTCAAAGGCGCCGCAAGCGAGGAACGCCTGAACAGCATTGCCAACTCGCTGGTCTATGATCTGTCGAAACCGCTGACCATCGACGGCAACGTCCTGCACACCGGCATGAGTGCGGGCATCGCAACCCTGTCTGGTTCTGAGGCCGGATCCACCGATGGCATCCGCTGCGCTGATCTGGCGCTTTATGAGGCGAAAAAGGGCGGCCGTGGCCGGGTCGAGATTTTCCACAAGGATCTGGAAACCGTCATCAAACGCAGAACCCTTCTGGAGCGGGAATTGCGCGGCGCCCTCAACGAAGGCAGCATCCGCCCCGTCTTTCAGGTCCAGACCGACCTCAAGACAGGTCAGATCATCGGATTTGAAACCCTTGCACGCTGGCATCACCGGCATCTGGGCAGCATCTCTCCGGCGGAATTCATCCCTGTCGCCGAAGACAGAGGGCTGATCCGCGAGCTAACCTACCAGATCATGACCCATGCCTTCCGCGCCGCGGCGCGCTGGCATGACATGGGTTGGACCGGCCGGGTGGCAGTTAATCTCTCACCCAAGCTGTTTGGTTCGCAGGTCGATGAATTCGTCAATGACTGCCTGTATGAAACCGGCTGCCCCGCCAGCGCGGTCGAGGCCGAAATCACCGAAACAGTTGTCCTGTCGAGCGGCCAGTCTGCGCTGAAAGAGATCGAAGCCCTGCAACGGCTGGGCGTGACCGTGGCGCTTGACGATTTTGGCATGGGCTATTCCTCGCTCAGCTACCTGCAGAAATTCCCGGTGAACAAGATCAAGGTCGACGCGGCCTTTGTCTCCAAACTGCCTGATTCCGCCGAAACCCGGGCAATCGTCGTGGCCATCGCGGAACTGGGGCATGCCCTTGGCATGCATGTCACCGGCGAAGGCGCTGAGACCGAACTGCACCGGCAACTGCTTCGGGAATGCAAGGTCGACTATCTGCAAGGCTATTTCGATGGCCCGCCCATGGCCGAACGTGCTGCGACCGCTCGTCTCTTCCCTGGCGCCGGTCTGCACCTGCAAATGTCCAACTGACAAGCGCGCACCAAAATCCGCAGCAAAACCTCGGTCACGGGTTGGTTATTCCTGTCTCAATCTCACTGGCGCTGCCGCAGCCCGGCACGCCGGTTCTGGTATTGCTTTGACACGGCGCAGGCTTTTGACCGGCCATCAGACCCCTCCCGGCCTCGATTTGGCTGATTTTCTTGCGGAAAACGTTGCCTGAAGCAAAAAAACCGGTATCACCTGCCGAACCGATTTCGCCACGCCATCATCGCCACAAAGGAGCCCCGCGTTTTGAAACCTGCTGCACCGGACCAGAGGCTGGACAGCGCAGGCGCACCCACTGCCGACTCTGCCCGGGCTGCCGTGGTGGATCTGCAGGCGGTGCATGTGATCGCAGGCGAAAAGACGCTGTTGCAGGACATCTCATTTCGCGCCGATGAAGCGCGGGTTGGAATCGTCGGGCGCAATGGATCAGGAAAAACCACTCTGTCGCGCGTCCTGGCCGGCCTGATCGCGCCAGATCAGGGAGAGGCCCGGGTCGACGGTATCGACCTGTCGCGCGACCGCAAGGCGGCGCTGGAGCTGGTGGGCGTGCTGTTCCAGAACCCAGACCGGCAGATCATTTTCCCCACGGTGGAAGAAGAGATCGGTTTCGGGCTGCGCCAGATGGGTCTGAGCAAATTCGACACCGCCGCAGAGGTGGCGCAAACCCTGGCCCGTTTCGGAAAATCGCAATGGGCAAAGGCGCCGACACATCTTCTGTCGCAGGGGCAAAAACAACTGCTGTGCCTGATGGCTATTCTCGCCATGAAACCGCGAATCATCCTGCTGGATGAACCCTTTGCCGGGCTGGATATCCCAACCCGCATGCAGTTGCAGCGCGCGCTGGATCAGGCCGAAGCACAGCTTTTCCACGTCTCGCACGACCCGCAACACCTGGAACACTATGACCGTATCCTGTGGATCGAGGCAGGCCAGCTGCGGGCCGATGGGTCACCCGCTGACGTCTTGCCGGAGTTCACCAGACAGATGACCGAATGGGGGGCAAGCGATGATCTCTCTGACCTCGCCAGTTGAAACCTGGGCGCACCGGTGGCCCGCGGGGCTAAAGCTGGCCATCCTCTGCGCCACCACGGTGGTTCTGTTCTCCCTGAAAACACCAGCGGCGCAGGGTGGCGCGCTGGCACTGACGCTGGGTCTCTATCTCAGCGCCGGACGCGTCTTTGCCACCAGTGGTCTGAGGACCTTGCAGATTCTCTGGCCGTTCTTCGTGGTCATCGCACTGTGGCATCTGATCGAAGGCACCCCGGCAACCGGGCTGACCATCGCACTGCGGCTGACCACCGCCGTAGCACTGGCGAATTTTGTCACCATGACCACCCGGCTCACTGATATGGTTGGGGTTGCCGCATGGCTGCTGACGCCGTTTCGCCGGATTGGCCTCAGCACCCGGGCGCTTGAAACCGCAATCGCGCTGGTGATCCGCTTTGGCCCGTTGCTGGCACACCGCGGCGCGGATCTGGCCGAAGCCTGGCGCGCAAGATCACCGCGCCGCCCATCATGGCGCATTGCCCTGCCGATGACCATTCTGGCGCTGGATGACGCCGACCACGTTGCCGAAGCGCTGAAGGCGCGCGGCGGCGTTCAATAATCTTAGGCCCGGCTGCGCAGCTGGGCATGTACAAGGATCGAAACCATATGGAACGTTCTATCGCTTACATCGCTCTTTTTGCGGCACTGATCGCCGCATTGGGGCTGATCCCGCAGATCACCCTTGCCTTTGGCGTGCCCGTTTCGGCCCAGAGCCTCGGTATCATGCTCTGCGGCACGGTACTGGGCGCCCGGCGCGGATTGCTGGCCGTTCTGCTGTTCCTGCTTCTTGTCGCCCTTGGCCTGCCCCTGCTGTCCGGCGGGCGCGGTGGGCTCAGCGTCTTTTCCTCGCCCACGGCTGGCTTCCTTGTTGGCTTCCCGATTGCGGCCTTTGTCACCGGCCTGATCATGGAGCGGATGCGGGGTATTCCGCTGGTGGCGACGGCGACCATCGCGGCGATGCTAGGCGGGATCGTCGTGCTCTATCTGTTTGGTGTGGCCGGAATGGCCATCACCCTCGACAAGTCCTTTACCGACGCTGCAGCCCTGGTCCTGATTTTCATTCCGGGCGACATCCTGAAGGCCGTGGTTGCCGGGCTTCTGACCGCCGGACTGGCGCGGGCGCGCCCCGGCAGCCTGCTATCGCGCAACAGCTAAGGTCCGACCCAAAGCCTCGGACACTCTGACATACACCGCAACGGAGCAGGCATGCGGCCTGCTCCGTTGATCAGATCGCCACACCAGCCTGATGCCCTTCGGCGCCTTAGTCCTCTTGGACCTCCTCGCCGCCGCAAAATTCATGCGCAAGATTGATTATCAGCCATTTGAACAGAGGCTTGGGCAGGATATCGATCATCCCCCATTCGGTGCCACGTTGGAATTTCTCCAGGTTGGCGCAATCTGACATCCCAATGATCGCAGGGCCCGCCGAACCACCCCCAAGCGCGGCAATCTTCCGGGAAATCTCTCCCACCAGATTGCCAGCGGGAAACCGGATATCCATCAGCACCAGACCATATGTCGACCGCCGGGCCGCGCAGCGCCGAAACGCCTCATGAGGATCCGCGCACAGCTCAAAAGGCACGCCCGCTTCGCGCAGGAATTCCTCCAGACGAAGGCGTACCCAGGGATCATCGTCAACGGCCAGGACCGACAGCGCCGGGATGGCGCGGGTTTCTATGGTTTCGGATCTCAAAGCAGACATAACAACACCCTCCCAAAGGCCGGGTTTCTACCCACAAACGTACTAACACCCCCAGAGCCTGTCTGGGATCGGCTGCGATCTGGAAATGCGGATTTACGACGCAAGGAAGACACGCTGAGAATCCGCATTCAGATTCAGCCCAAAAGTTCACATCTGGCGGAATACGACAGATCACACCCGCTCAGGTTGTTAACCTTAACACACCCCAAGACGTTAAAACATACAAGTTATCTAGAATTAACGACCAATTTTCTAAATATACGGAAAACAGCCCAGTAAAGTAAAGCCACGCCTCAGGGAACGCAACAAATCCCAAAACGACTTTCATTACAAATCAAGTACCTAGCGTAATCCTCAAGAACGCAGAACAACACCTGTGCAGGAATAATATTCAAGGAAAGTCTGAAAAACCTCGTGCTCTGAGCGGGTTGCGGTAGACTGAGCGGGACCTTGAAGGATGCCCGCCGATGCCCAAACAGCCCGCCTTTCCTGCGCTACGCCAGTCAATGAAGAAGAAA
>NZ_JBDOQR010000121.1:0-6501 GCF_039839315.1 Phaeobacter sp. CAU 1743
GCTCCGTCGCCACGGTCGTAGCGCAGGCGACCAAGAAAGCTGGCGAGTTCCTCCTCAAAAACGGCCTCGATGGTCGCGCGGACGTTCATCCGGAGCCGCTCCTCGATCGGATCGAACCCGGCCTCATAGGCCAGTAGCGGAAAACTGGAAGTATAGGTATTCTTGGTCAGCCTATGGTGAAATCCTCGGCCGCGAGGCCGGAGTGGGACCAATCGAACCGAAAAAGCTGGTGGTTCCCATGCTGGAGCGGTTCATCGCAACGGATCGCGGCTTTGCGAAAGCACGTCGAAGCGAGGTGTCCCATGGTCCATAGTATGCGAAGTACGGATCGCCTTGATCACCTGGTCCAGTATTGGAAATCGCGTGGGTGTGCGTTGACTGGTTTTGTCTGCGTATGCTCTGGGGCGCAGATGATTGAATAGCAGACGCGCAAAGCCGTCTATTGAGAAAGCGTGAAGGGTCATTGACCAATTGGGCCCACGGCGTTGGTCTGTTTGCGTGGCCGGATATCCTCGAGCGCTGAGTAGAATGCAGGTAGCACGACCAGTATAAGCACGGTTGCAGCGAGAAGGCCGAACACCACGGAAATCACGAGGGGCTTGAGCGTCTGGGCCTGGGTGGAGGATTCCAGCAGCAGCGGTGCCATGCCCATGATCGTGGTCGAGACCGACACGAAGATCGGGCGGAAGCGGGCGCGCACGGCCTCTCCTGCGGCCAGCGCGGCCGACAGTCCCTTGGCGCGACGGGCGTTGATGACACCGACCAGCAGGATTGCGTTGTTCACCACGATCCCCGCAAGCGAAGCCGCCCCCACCAGTGACGGCATCGAGATGTTGTAGCCCATCAGCACATGGCCCCAGATGACGCCCAAAAACGCGAGCGGGATGGTGATCATCACGATCAGCGGCTCCACATAGCTGCGGAACTGGAAACTGAGCACGAGGTAGATGCCCACCAGCCCGATCAGGAACCCGCGCAGGATCGAGGCGACGGTTTCCGCCGAATTCGCGGCCTGCCCGCCGATGTCAAAGCCAAGGCCGGGGGTGGTGGCCACCAGACCGGGCAGGAAGCCCTCGGCCAGCCGCGCAGTGATCGCGTCGGCATTGCCGATGCGGCCGTCCACATCGGCCGCGACGGTCAGCGTGCGCAGCCCGTTGCGCCGCGTGATGGTGTCCCAGCCGCGCGCCTCCTCGATAGTGGCGATGCTCGACAGCGGCACGGTGCCGCCACCGGGCAGCGCGATCTCGAAAAGGTTCAGGTCAGCGCGGTTGGCGCGGTCCTCATCGGCAAGCCGCAGCTCGATATCCCAGGCCAGATCGCCGCGCCGGATTTCCGCAAGCTGCGTGCCGAGAAAGGCCGCACGAAGCTGGCCAGCCACATCTGTGGCGGTCAGCCCCAAGGCCTCGGCGCCGGGTGACAGATTCAGCCGTAATTCGGGTGCGCCGAGGCGCAGGTCGAGGATCGCGTTGCGCACACCGGCATAGGTTTCAAGCTCCGCCAAAGTGGCGCGGCCCGCTGCCTCCAGCGTGGCGAGGTCGGGGTGGCTCAGGCGCAGTTCGACCGCGATGCCCTGCGGGCCGATCCCCGGCTCGGTCAGGATCAACGAGGACACCCCGGGCAGCGGCCCGATCTCTTCGCGCCAAAGCGTGATGATTTCGTCCAACGTGCTGCTGCGTGTCTCGGCGCCGAGCAGGTCCACCGCGACGGTGGCGACATGGGCACCGGTCTCGCCCGCCGACAGGTTGCGGCCCAGCCGGGTGATGCGGCGGATCACCAGCGGTTGTGCTTGGGGCTGATCGGGGGTGAGGCGGGCGTTCACGCGGTCGAGCGCCGCCTCGACCTGCGCGACGGCTTGGCCCGTGCGCGCCAGCGGTGTGCCTGCGGGTAGCATCAGCCGCGCCTCGAGCACGTCGCCGTCGATCTCGGGCATTGCCTCGCGCTTGACCACGCCGCCGCCCAGGGCGCCGACGGTCAGGATCAAGGCCCCGATGGCCAGACCGACAACAAGCCAGCGCGCCTTGATCGCGGCGTCTGCCAAGTGGCCCACGCCACGCTCGCGCAGGGCATCGAAGCCGGCGTCGAAGCGGGCGCGGAAGCGGGAGGGGGCAGTGTCCTTCATGCCCCCTTTCAGGTGGTGGGGCAGGATCAGGAAGGCCTCGATCAGCGACGCGGCGAGTGCGGCCAGCAGGACCACCGGCAGAACTTCCAGCACGGCGCCCAACTCGCCCGCCAGGAAGGCGAGGGGAAGGAACACGGCCAGCGTGGTCAGAAAGGAAGAGATCACACCGGGCGCCACGGCTGCGACGCCCGCCGCGACGGTTTCGACCGTGGCCCCCTTGGCCGAATGCACCGCGATGGAATCCGCGATCACGATGGAATCGTCCATAACGATCCCGATCGCCATCAAGAGCGCCACCAGTGTCATCATGTTCAGGCTGAGCCCGGTCAGCCCCATCCAGAGGAACGCCCCGGCAAAGGCCACGGGCAGGCCCATCGCGGCCCAGATCGCGAAGCCGGGGCGAAAGAACAGGCTCATCACCACGACGACGAGAACCAGCCCGATCACGCCGTTCTGCACCAGCATCACCAGCCGGTCGCGGATGATGGAGGTCACGTCCTGCACCACTTCCACCGTGATCGTGTCGGGCAGGCGGGCGGTTTCCTCGGCCACCAGCGCCACGACGCCGTCGAGCACCCGCAGCGCGTCGGCATCGAGCGCCTTGGCGACATCGAGCACGATGGCAGGCACCCCGTCGACAAGAGCCCGGTCCTGCGGCGGTTCGAACCGTTCCTCGATCGCCGCCACGTCGCCCAGCGTCAGGGTCGCGCCATTGGGCAACACCAGAACCGGGATCGTGTCAAGCGTCCTGGCTGTGTCGCGTTCAGCAGTGAAGCGAAGGGTCAGCTCCGCGCCCGGTCCCTCCAGCGTGCCTGCGGGCAGGTCGATGTTCTGCGCGGCGATGGCGGCGGCCAAGGCGGCAGGCGTCAGTCCGTGGCTGTCGAGCACGGCGCGCTCCGCGGTGATGGTCAGTGTCCGGGTGCCGAGGCCGCCGCGCGTGACGCCCGCGACACCTGGTAGGGCGGTCAGCCGGTCCAACAGCGCGTCAGCGTAGTGGTCCAGCTCGCCCAGAGGCAGATCGCCCGAGATGGCGACCGATGTGACAGGATCCGAGCGGTGCAATTCGCGCACCACGGCAGGATCGGCTCGGTCGGGGAAGGTGTCGATGGCTGACACCTCGGTGCGCAGCGAATTGATGAAGCGCAGCGCATCGTTACCGGGCGCCATGGTTGCCACGGCCCGCGCGCGGCCGAACTGGGCGGTGCACGTGAAGGTTTCCAGCCCCTCGACAGCCTGCACTCCGTCCCAGAGCGGCGCGCAGATCGCGGCCTCCACATCCTCGGCGGCCGCACCCCGGTAGGGCACGGTGATCTCGGCCTCGACGGCGCGGAAATCGGGGAAGGTTTCGCGCAACAGGCCCGGCGCGGCAAAGATGCCCGCTGCAAGGAACAACAGAAGCAGCAGGTTGCCCGCCGTCGGGTGGCCGGTGAACCAGCGTATCATGGCTGGACCTCGACCGGGGTCAGGGCCATGCCGGGAATGGCCGGCGCGATGTCGTCGATCACCACGCGGTCGCCCGGCGACAGGCCAGCGGCGATAACGACGCGGCCATCCTGCGCGAAGGCGGCGTTGACGGGGCGCAATTCCAGCAAGTCATCGGGGCCAAGGACACGCACCATGTCGCCATGCAACGCGGCCTCGGGGATCGCGATGAGGCCTGTCATGGAAGCGCCCGAAAAGGAAAGCTGCACCTGCATGTTGGGCACCAGCGGCAGGCGGCGGGGCGGGTCGGCGCCCTCATAGGGGTCGTCAACCCTGACCACGACCGGCACGGTGCGCGCACGGGCATCCAGCGCGCCCTCGATCCCGACAACACGGGCGCTCCAGATCTGTCTCGGGTCCGCCAGAGGGCTGAGCGTCACCTCGATCTGCGTGGCGGGCATGTCGCGCATCATGTCGCCAAGGGTGATGCCCTCCGGTGTATCTCCCAATAGCCGTCGAAAGCTGTCTATCGGCAAATGCGCCACGACCTCGGCCGCCGCGATCCCGTCGGCACGGATCACCACTTGGCCAGGGGCGACGGTCTGAAACTGCTCTGCAGTCACCTCAGTTACTCGGAGGTTGAACGGCGTCGTCAGGGTCGTGCGGTTCAGCGACCGGCGCGCACGGTCGATCGCAGCCTCGCTGCGCGCGACCTGTGCTGCTATCCGCGCCTCGCGGGACGGGATCAGGGCGAGCGTGTTCTCCAGCTCCGCCACCGTGCGGCGGGCCAGAAGGGTCGCGCGCTCGGCCTCGTCGGCGCGCGATTGCGGAACGGCGCCTTGCGCGACGAGTGTGCGCGTGCGTTCCAGATCGGTCTCGGCCAGGGCCAGCCGGTTCTGTTCCAGCGAAAGGATGCGCCGCGTGTTGTCCGCCTCTGCCGTAAGCTGCACGCGCTCGGCCTCCAGCACCGCGAGGTCGGCCTGCGATTGCGCCAGCGCCAACTCGTAGTCGGCGGGGTCGATCCTCAGCACTTCCGTCCCCGCCGGGATCAGGCGACCGGGCTCAAGGTCCGGATGGCGCCAGATCACCTCGCCCTGCACCTCGGCCACGGCGACCCAGGTCTCGGCCGCGCGCAGGTTTCCCCATGCAGTGGCGGTCGGACGGATGTCTTCCGCCGCGACCGTCATCACCCGGACCGGCAGAGCGGGCGCGTCGCCCCCGACCTGCGCGGGGCCGGGGGCAGACGCGATCATCCAGGCCGCCGCGGCAATGCCGAGCGCGATGGGTGGCAGCGCCAGGAGCGGGGCGAGGCGCATGGGCTCAGCCCTGCGCCCGGCGCATCCGCGCCAGCGTGCCGTCGCGCAGGATGAACTGGTGGTAGAGCGCGCCAATCACATGCAGCGCAACCAGCGCCAGCAGGACAATCTTCAACACATTGTGCCCCTGCGCCGCGGCCTCGACCCCGCCGAACCACGCGACAGACCCGCTGAGTGGCATCAGGATCATCAGCGCGTAAAGCCCGACATGGGTGAGCTTCGCGAGAATGCCCTGCACCTTGCTGGCCTCGATCGCCGGGGGCACGCCGCGCCGGGCGCGCAGCGTCAGCCGCCACAGCGCGAAGATCATCACCAGCGCGCCGCCCGCCACATGGGCCAGCACGAGCGGGTCGAACCCCGCGTCCAGCCCGTCAGTGATGCGGTCCCACGCAGCCGACATCGCGTCCTTGAAGATGTATTGCTGCGCGATCAGCGCGAAGACGAGCCAATGCAGCACGATCTGCAGGCGGGAATAGCCGGTGGGGGCGGTTTTGGCGGGCATGGCGGGGGTCCTTTCGGTCTGGGCGCGCGACTCGGGATAGAGGTTGCGGTTGCACTCAATGTATGTTAGTGAGTTATAACTAACAAGGGGGCTATATGTCGGGTCGGCAAAGCGCGGAAGAGCGGAAGACACAGATCGTGGCCGAGGTGCTGCGGCTGGCCGATGAGATCGGACCGGATCGGCTGAGTACCACGGATGTCGCGCGCGCCATCGGTCTGAGCCAGCCTGCGATCTTCCGACATTTTCCCACCAAGGGCGCGCTCTGGTTGGCGGTGGCCGAGGATATCGCGAACCGGCTTCAAGGCTCGTGGGCCGAAGCCGAGGCTGAGGCGGCCGGGCCACAGGCGCGCCTGAGGGCACTGATCTGTGCGCAGCTCTCAGCCATATCCGAGACGCCCGCTCTGCCGTCGATCCTGTTCTCGCGCGAGTTGCAGGTGGACAATCCGGCCCTGCGCGACGTGTTTCGCGGGCTTCTGGGCGCGTTTCAGGGCCGCCTTGTTGCCGTGATCCGTGATTTTCAGGCCGCGGGCGACATGAAGCGCGACGTCAGCCCGGAGGATGTCGCCATCCTGCTGACCTCGCTGGTGCAGGGTGTCGCCATCCGCTGGACGCTCGGCGCGCGGGGCTTTGCGCTCCCGCAAGAGGGGTTGCGATTGTTCGACGTGCAGTTGGTGCTGCTGAACGCTGAGGATGACGTTCTCGATGAGAAAAAAAGATAAATTGCTTCGCATCACGGGTGGAGTTGCGATTGCCTTCGGCCTTTTGACAGTTGTTTCGGGCGGCACCACGCTGCTTGGTGCGCTCGAGATGGGGGCTGTCGTCCTGTTCGTCTTGTGGTTCAACACATTGGCTGGACTTGCCTATGTCGTCGCGGGCCTGGGTCTGTGGCAGGGGCGGCGATGGGCCTATCCTCTGTCTCTCGCGATCTTCGCCGCAACGCTGTTGGTCTTCGCGGCGTTCGGTTTGCATGTGGCGCAGGGTGGAGCTTTCGAGATGCGCACCGTTTTCGCCATGACTGTGAATCGGCATGCGAAATTGACCCACTTGGGTGGGTTATGAGCGAGTAAAATTGACCCACCTGCCACGTTAGCATCCGCGCTGGATAGCGCGGAGGAATGAGCAGGTGATATTGATGGAAAGTG
>NZ_JBDOQR010000122.1:0-5882 GCF_039839315.1 Phaeobacter sp. CAU 1743
TCTTTGTGGACGTCCAGCCCCACGTAAAGCGTTTTCGTCATTGGTCTTTCTCCTTCGAACTCTTCCGTGTTCGTCAGAAAACCACATCTGCGGCTCGCCCGCCGCAAAACGCTCATCTGGTCTAAGCAAAACCGGTCGTTCCTTCTCGATACAGCGAACGGCAGTTCAGAGCCCACTTTGACCGATGCTGCGTAAAGGATGTATCGCTGCTTTCGAGGGCGGTAGAAAACCTGCTTGATCGCAGCCGCGATGCGGAGGGAAAGCAGCGCCGAGTTGTCGGAACGCGTGAACCAAAAGGCGATCTAATCGAACGATTCAGCGCTTCACCCCGTCTGCGGCTGCCTCTCAAATACTGCGCGGTGCCCAGAGAATAATACCCGCACCGACAAGGCAAATGACCGCTCCAACTACATCCCATTGATCCGGGCGATGCCCTTCTACGCCCCATAGCCACAGCAGGGACGATACGATGTAAACGCCACCGTAGACTGCATAGGCGCGGCCCGCCTGATCGGCGGGGCTGAGCGCCAGTAGCCAGGCGAAAGCGGCAAGGGACAGCATGCCCGGTGCCAACCAAAACACGCTCTTGTCCAGCCGGAACCAGGCCCAGAAAGCAAAGCATCCGGCAATTTCGGCCAGCGCAGCGGCGAAGTAGATAAGAACCGTCTTCATCGGGCCAGACATACGTTCCGAGGAGGATCGGGTCTATTGCGAAAAATCTTTCAAATTCAGAGAAGCGAGCCCAAATCCGATCCAACACTTGGATAGGCCGCCGTCATCGACTTAAGTTGCTTGGCCGCCAGGCCCAGCTTGATTGCCAGCCCGAAGAAATTGATCAGTTCGCCGTATTCCGGGCCGAACAGGTGCGCGCCGAGGATCTTGCCGTTCGACTTGTCCACGAGGACCTTCGCGGCAGCAGAGGTCTCGCCGATCCGGTAGTTCGAATACCAATCGCCAGTGTCGGTGAACCGAACATCGACATCATACCCGGCGTCCCTTGCCTCACTTTCCAACATGCCGACACGCGCCACTTCCGGGACTGTGAAGACGGCTGTAGGAATACCGGCATAATCCGGTGCGGTCTGAGTGTCTTTGAGCATGTTGGAGGCCGCGACCTTCCCTTCGATCACTGCGACTGGCGTCAGCGGCATGCCATCGGTGTCGGCGGAATCTCCGGCGGCAAAGACCGCGCTGTTTGTCGTGCTTTGCAGATGCGGGGCTACAACGATGCCCTTGTCGCTGTAATCAACACCAGCCGCCTCAAGATTCAGATCGGCCAGGGCTGCCACACGGCCCGCGCCATGCACGACCAGATCGGTTTCGATTGTTCGGGTTTCATCGCCCGACTTCACCTCGACAGTGAATGCTCTACTGGCTTCCGAGACCGACACGATTTCGGTTTCGCGCATCAGGTCCACGCCGATACCGCCGCTGCGGTCGATCAGCATTTCGACCAGATCGGGATCGAAGCCGCGTAAGGGCCGGGCGCCACGATCCACGATGATCGGGTTGGCTCCGGCCCGTGCGGCGATATGCGCAAACTCGAAGGACACGAAGCCGCCACCGATAAAAAGAACCCGATTGGGAAGGGCCTCCAGGTTGAGGAAATCCGTGCTGTCGATCACGAGATCGGCCCCTGTGAAGCTCAGCGGCCTGGGCATGGCACCGGCGGCCACGAGGAACCGTTCCGACTGATATGCCGTTCCATCGACCTCCAGCGTGTTGCTTCCCGTGAACCGCGCGGCTCCATGCAGGGTTTCGACGCCGTTGCCCGACAGGCCCTTTTCCATCTTGTCCGGCACGGGATCGGTGAAGCCACGCTTGTGTGCCATCAGATCGGCCCAGTTGATCGACAGATCACCGGGATCGATCCCCTTGCCCTGCATGAGCCGTGCCGCGTCCATGATTTCCGCACCGCGCCGCAGGATTTTCTTTGGATCGCAGCCGCGCAATGCGCAGGTGCCGCCGTAGGGCAGCGCATCGACAATGGCGACACGCCATCCTGCCGCGCCACATTTGTTGGCCGCGGCCACGCCCGCCATGCCCGCCCCGATGACGATCAGGTCGTAGTCTTCATTCATTCTCCGGTCCTTGTCCTGATCTTCATCCGGCGCAGCAGCTCAACTTTGCCACGTCCATATCGAAGGTTTGCGCCGCCAGCTTCAGCCCTTCCACGGTCGTCAGATAGGGGAAGATCGTCTCCCCGAGCGCCTTTGTGGTCATGCCAAACTTCAGCGCCATAACGAGGGTCTGGATCGTATCGGACCCCTCGGGCGCGATGATCTGGCCGCCAAGCAGCCGGTCGGACTTTCTGTCCGCCACCAGCTTGATCAATCCGCGCGTGTCGCGTGCGGCCAGTGCGCGCGGCACCTGATCGAGCGGTACGATGGACGTCTTGACGTCGAGGCCCGCGTCCCGCGCCTGGGCTTCACCGAGACCGACGCCCGCGACCTGCGGGTCGGAAAACACCACCCAGGGCATCGCGGCGTTGTCGTAGCGATGGTCTTCGCCGAGAACCGCATTTTTGGCCGCGAGCTTTGCACCATAGGCCGCCATATAGACGAACTGGTCGCGGTCGGTCACATCGCCTGCGGCATAGATGCCGCGCACCGATGTCTGCATGTCCTCGCCGACGACGATGGACCCACGCGCGTCGGTTTCCACGCCGATTGCGTCCAGGCCCATATCTTTGGTATTGGCCCGCCTGCCAGCGGTCGAAACGAGGTGATCCGCCGTCACTTCGACAGGCTTTCCGTTCTGGATCACGCGCAGTGTCACGCCCGCGTCGTCGCGGCGCACAGTGTCGTAGCTTAACCCGGTCAGAAGGGTGATGCCTTCGGCCTCGAACGCCGCCGCCAATGCCTCCGAGACCTCTGGTTCCGCGCCGGGCAACAGATGCGAACGGGCGACAAGCGTGACCTTCACGCCCATGCGGCTCATCATCTGGGCCAGCTCCGCGCCGATGTAGCCCGCGCCGATGAAGATCAGGCTTTTCGGCAGTACTTCGAGTTCCAGAAGACTGGTGCTGTTGAGCGCGCCGATTTCCTCGATGCCGTCGATGGTCGGCAGAACGGGACGCCCGCCCGTGGCGATGATGGTCCTCGGTGCTTTCAGGGTTCGCTCACCGACTGTCACGCCACCTTCGATCAGCCGCGCGGGACCGGCGTCGATGTAATCGACATCCTCATATTCCGGCAGAAGGTCCGCGTATTTCTTCTGGCGCAGGGTCGTGACCAGATCGTCCTTGGACTGAACGAGCGTCTGCCAATCATCCACTTGTGCCCGTCCCGACAGGCCGGGGAACCGCTTGGCAGCCCCCGCACAGTGCACGGCCTCTGCCGCACGGATCATCGCCTTGGAGGGCACGCATCCCACGTTGACGCAAGTTCCGCCGATGGTGCCATGTCCTACGAGGGCGACACGCTTTCCGGCATCCGCGCCGGTAATTGCGGCGGAGAACCCCGCCGATCCGGCCCCAAGAACGATCAGGTCATAGCCGCCCTGTTCATCGTCGTTTTTGTTCAGGTCTTTCATCTCAGCGCGCCTCGCCATGTTCGGGGTCTTTTGGTCTGGCGGCGAGCAGATATATGACCGCGCCGATGGCGATCAGCGGTGTCAACATGCCGAGGAGGCCGAAGACCATGCCGGTGGCGGTGCAACATCCCATCATCATAAGAGCGATCCTTTCTTTTGCGCACGGTTCAGGAGAACCGCGTAGAGTGCTGTGGCGGCGAAAACGCCGATTGTGATCCGTATTGCGAACCTGAATTCGAGAAGAATGATCAGGATCGACAGGGCCACCGCGAGGCCGGTGGCCCAAAGTTTCGGGGCCGGTCCCGGTTTGCCAGCGCGCAGCCAAAGGGCCTGTGCCACCACGGCGAGGCTGAAAAACAGCAGCGGGAACAGGGCGTAATCGAGCCAGCCCGTGAGGGCCGACAATCCGACGCCAGCGACGATGACGACCAGAAGCGGTGTAAAGCAGCAGAGCGCGGCGAAGAGCGCACCGCCAAGCCCCCATTTCAGCAGACGGTCGGAATTTTCAGGTGTGTCAGTCAAGGAGCCGTCTTTCTTTGTGATGGGTCGGGGCCGGAGGCGCGTTTCATTTGCGAACGACGCAGTGCGCGGACGATCAGGTAGGTCAGACCCGCCAAAACCAGCACGGCAATGCCACTCATTCCAGAGAGCCAAGCCCCAACGCCGCCGAACAACGCTGCAAGCACGGCAGTTCCGCCGCCGCAGCAGACGACCACGACCGGAGCTGCTATTCCGAAGGCCAGCAGGCCACCCATCAGATTGTCACGCATTGCAGGCGGCTCAGGAGGCTGTGTCGGGCAGCACCTGCGCCGGATAGCCATTGGCCGTCACCGCGCCGATGATGCTTTCGATGGAAGTTTCGGCGTCATCGTAGGTCACGCTGTAAACACCCTGCCCGTATTCGGGGCCGTCCTCGAATGCGGCGATCTCGACCGACGGAACACCGCGCATCGAGCTGGCAACAATGAACGAACAGGACGGGCATGTCAGTTCGCTGACGGCGATCTCGACCTGGCGCTCTTCAGCGAGGGCCGGGGTCGAGAGTGCGACGATGGCCAGGGCGGATAACAGGAGATGCTTCATGGTCATGGTCCTCGTTCAGAATTTCAGGATGAAGGGGGTGATGTAGGGAAAGATCATGGCGACAGCGACAATCGCGGAAGCGGCCCAGAGGGTTGCGCGCATGATGCGGCGGTCGATGGGGCGGGCGCAGGTGCCATCGGCACAGGCCTCGGCATCTACAGGCTTGTAAGCCTTGTAGAAGCCGTATCCCAAAAACGCGGCGCTCAGCGCGAAGGTGTACCATTTGTAGGCATAGAGCGCCCCGAGCTGCGCGATGAACACGCCTGTCACGCCAAAGCTGACCAGCACCAATGGAAGGATGCAGCAAGAAGTCATCGCCAGCGCACCGAGGACGCCGAGGCCGGTCACGCCCCATCCCTTGGTGGTTTCGTCGCCAATTTTCTGCGACTGAGATTGCGGAAGTTCCGCCAAATGTTGTTCCATCGAATCTTCCTTGAACAGATGTTTCCACCGTTCTAGGGTCTGTAGTTGATACAGGCTCAAGGGATTTTTCGGCACAATGAGTAACACAAGCGTGAGATCAATTCGGCGGGGCGATTTGGCCCGCGCAACGGGCTGCAACCTGGAAACCATTCGCTATTACGAGAAAATCGGGATCATGCCGGACCCGCCGCGCAGTACGAAGGGCTACCGAAGCTACGACGATGCCCACGTCAAGCGGCTGAAATTCGTCATGCGGTCCCGCGATCTAGGCTTTTCTCTCGAAGAGGTTCGCGGGCTGCTTGGGCTGGTCGATGACCGATCCCGGACATGCGCCGAGGTGCAGATCATCGCCGAAGATCATCTGACTGACGTTCAGGCCAAGATTGCCGATCTGCAGCGCATCGAGCGCGTCCTGTCGGACACTGTTGCGCGATGCACCGGCGATGCTGCCCCAGAATGCGCGGTGATCGATGCGTTACTCGATGCTTAGTCCACCCTAAAGAAGAGGGGGCAACGGACCTTCGTGAACGGCGCAGCGAAAGCCCGAAAAGTCCCGCACTGTGTGATTTTATGCGCAGCGCAGCGAATGGCGGCTTTCACAAACGCAGGTTTGTAAAACGGATGTAAAATAGGCTCTCAGATAGCGAACTCGTGCATCTCAGCTCGTGTCTCAATGTAAATTCCGCAAAGGGTGCCAGCGTCAGGGAAAAATATTTCTTAGACCAGATGAGCGTTTTGCGGCGGGCGAGCCGCAGATGTGGTTTTCTGACGAACACGGAAGAGTTCGAAGGAGAAAGACCAATGACGAAAACGCTTTACGTGGGGCTGGACGTCCACAAAGA
>NZ_JBDOQR010000123.1:0-5860 GCF_039839315.1 Phaeobacter sp. CAU 1743
GACGGCTGGGAAACCCTCTCTCAGCCCCTCGAACCCATGCCCCTTGACCTCGCAGCCTAAAACACCGACCCTTCACATGCCCGGAGCGCGCCGCCAGGGAATTTCCACAGCATTCGCGACACGACCGATGTTCAGGTCGATCAGGTCTATCTGTCACTTTTCACCGACACCAGCGGCACCGTGCGTGCAAGACGCATAGACCCTGAGAAAGTGCCGCCTGAGTTGGAAGAAGATGAAATCTGTCGCCTGTGGCTCCACGTCATGATCGATGTCGCGACCCGCCTGCCGTTGGCTTGGATCATCGCGAAATCCGCCGATGCCGATCACACCGAGGCCCTCATGCGGATGGCCACGCGCGACAAGACCCGTGAGAAGGTCCGCTATGGCTGTATCAAGGATCCCGCTCCACCGGTCCGCATCATGAAGTTCGAGGCTGATAACGGCGGGGCGACCCGGAATGGTCCGGTTTATGGTGCTCAACTCGGGGCGGGCATGACGGTCATACCAGGGCGTTCTTATCACTCGATCGACAAACCCCACATTGAACGGATTTTTGGGACCTCTCAGTGGGCCGTTCTGAATTTCCTGCCCGGGTATACGGGAAGCCGACCGGGTGAACTGAAAGACTACGACCCTAAGGCGTCAGTGGCCTTCACCCACAACGAATTTTACGGGCAGATAACTAGGTATTTAGTCGACGAGTATTCCCATGAACAGCACTTCGGGGTCGGGATGTTCGGGGCAACGCCCTGGGAAAAGATGTTGGATATCACAAAGAACTACCGCCAAGTAGACGCCCCCAACCAACGGGAGCGGTGTCTGCACCTTGGGGTCAAAGTGAACGCCACGACGACGCCGAATGGCGTCAAGGCCTTCAATATTCCGTTCAACTCCACTGAGCTTCTGGATTTCACGGGGGGCGCGTCGCGCAAGGTGACCGTCCACCTGGATCCAGACGACCTCAGGCACGCCTATGTAACGGCGAAGGGCCACGCCGATATCATAATGGTAGACCTGTCCATGACGGCCTTCGCGGACTTGACCCTCGAAGAGGCGATCGAACTCATGGAAGACGCCTGCCGGCGCGACCCCAAGGCGCAGGAACTTCATAACGCCCACCTTAAAGAAGCCCGGGCGCGGCGGGCCCGGGAGTCAGGGTATTTCCCTGATACGCGAGACCCGTCGAACTATCTGAATATGAATGAGCTTAGACGCCGTGCGGACCGGCTCGCTAAGGTTTCATTCCGCCCGAAGGGGGAGACCGGACCGACGGCGCGGGCCGGTCACCTTACGGACCGGACCAGCGTCACCCCGGCATTCAAGGTCGGTGAGCGTTCTGTCGCGATTACCGCGAAACCGCCGCCCAAGAGTCAGAACTCTCTGCCCACCGGAAAAACCTTCACGCCCATCAAGGACAGTAAACTATGACCCGCCTCTTCAACCCGCAGATCGCCGAAACCGCTGCCCTGAATACCGGCAGGTATTTCCCGCTTAGTCGCGGTGAAAAGCTCCGGGCCACGTTCAGCGAGGTCTTCAGCCGTCATATTGGGAACCTGAACAGCGGACAGTGGTTCGAAGGGGAGGTTCTTCTGGTCACCGGGCTGAGCGAGTCTGGGAAGACCCGGGAAACGAACGAGGTTCTGAAGCTGCTCCATGCGGAACAGGTTCCGCTGCCGAGCGGTGCCCCGGCACGCATCGCCCAGTGCGACCTGAGCAGGGCGGGCGGGTGGAAGGACCTCGGGCGGCGGACTCTGAAGGCGATGGGGTATCACCTGTCTGATAACGCGCGTCTGACCCAGACCGATATTTGGGCACGGGTCGCCCATCAGGCTGAAGCCCAAGGTGTCATCGGGATTCACTTCGATGAGGTCCAACATATCTTCGCCGGCAAGTCGGACAATGACCGGGAAATGATCCTCGATAACTTCAAGACTCTCATTAAATCAAGGGGATGGCCGCTGATGTTGATCATGTCCGGCGTTCCTGAACTCTCCGACCATGTTCGCGCGCTCGACCAAACCCAGAACAAGGTGACCCATGTTCACTTTGACGGGATCGACCTGCCTGATGACCTGAACGTGGTCCACGAGATCGTGGGGAGTTTTGCCCTCGAAAATGGCTTGGAGGTCGATGAGGATCTGATGACGGAGGACTTTTACCGCCGCCTCGCGGTCGCCTCGGCCATGAGGTGGGGGACGCTCATTAAGATGACGATTTCCTCGATCGCAAAGGCGCGCGTTTCCGGATCACCCATCTTGACCCGGGATCACTATGTGGACTTCTGGGCAGAGAAGGCCAACGTGAACGCCCTGGCGACCCCGTTTACCCATGATGGATATGAGACCATGTTCCGGCCTGATAAACCGTTCCAGGCGTTCATCTCGTAACGATCTGAACAACCAGACCTCCACACAGAACCGCGCTTCGGCGCGGTTTTTTTGTTTTTTCTTAATGGGTTAGCCTAGCGACGCTTGGCCTGAAAAATGACTGCGTAAGCTTATGGTATCGTGCGTACGCTTATGCGTTTTCGTCTCTTCGGGTGGTCTGTAAGGTGTTGATGTTCGGTTATTTTATTTCGATTCGAATCGACGGCTGGACGCGGTGCGCACAGTTATGGTTGTTCTGAGTCCAAAAGAGTCAGAGCAAGCATATGAATGCACAAAGGAAAGCATAAACCTGCGCAAGGGGTGTCAAGGGGTAAACGTCCTCTTGATGCGCTTTGTGCGGGCCGCTGACACAGAGTGATGGAGACGCCGGGGCTAAAGCTCGGGCGTCTTTTTTGTGTTTGGGTGTGCATCAACCTTCGGTACCAAAACCTTCCGTCTGGATGGCTTCAGGGCACTCGAGAAGCGTCAGTCGGCTCGTCCCCTCGGCGCAGGAAGTCGGCCTAGTGTTGGAGTATAGAACGCCGCCCAGTCCAGCACTTCCGCCCTTTGCAGTCACTCACGTCCGGCGCAGCGCGTGACCGCTTGCAGCCCAAACGCGACCTTCGTATCAGGCGCAGTGTCAGCTCCGCTGCGGGTGCGAAGCATTTGGGCCATTTTCCCGAAAGCGGCCATCCAGCAGGTGGTGGCAGCCCCGGCTGATGCTGCGCTCCACACCAGGTGACGCAATGCGCAGATAACGGAGTTTGCAAAGTCCGTCTTTCGGCCTGGGAACACAGCCTGCGACCGCTGCGATGCCGCGTGAAAAGCGGTCATTGATGAGAGGTGCAGCGAAATTTTGGGGTTGGAGGGCAGCATTGCGGACAGAGCGCCATTTCGCTGCAGTTCCCCAATGTCCGGATACGCTGCTACGCCGTCTGTATTTTTACCGACAGGATGTCCTTAAATCAGTTGCGCAATGCGTCGGCATCCAGTCCTTTCATAAGACCAAAGACCTGGTGTCGCACCCAAGCCGCCATCAGGGCGTTGTCAAAGCGCTTATGCCAGATACCAATGATCAATGCCGGTTCAATTTCCATCGGTGGTTCGAACACGTTCAGCTCGAATGCTTCGGCCACTTTGGACGCAAGTTGCGCGGGCACAAGCGCAATTAGGTCGCTTTCACCCACTGCACGGCAAACGCCGCTGAAGACAGGCACAGTCATGGCAACCTGTCGGCGTTTGCCCACACGTGCCAGGGCAGCATCACCCATCGCGGCGAGATTGCCTTCTGGAGAGAACAAGACGTGGTGAAGCGCGCAGAAGGTTTCCATCGGCATCTGCGTGCCATCCTCAAGCCCCCGGGTGCCCGGATTGCCTTTGCGAGCGATGACGTGGAAAGGTGAATGGAAGAGCGGCTCTCGATTGACCCATTCCGGCAACGTCGAGTCAGGGATCAGCGCAATGTCGGCGTTGCGTCGTTCAAGGCTGGCCACGTAATCGTTCGGAACTAGATCAACGAGCTGTGCCCGCAGATTGGGCGCGGACTTTTGAAGGAGATCACCCAAAGGCGGCATCAGGAGTTCCGCGAAAAAATCGCTGGCTGCAATCCGGAAAGTCCCTTCAGCAGTTCGCGGATCAAAGGTAGCCGGCGGGGCGAGCAAGGCCTCCAGACGCTCGAGCTCCTCGCGCAAACCGGTTTCGATCCCGGCTGCGTACTCCGTTGCGACCAATCGGTTCCCTTGCCGGATAAAGAGGGGGTCGTTCAAGGCATGGCGCAGACGCGACAACGCCCCAGAGACAGCGGATTGGGACATGGCCAGCCGGTCAGCCGCCTTTACGGTTGAGCCTTCGCGAAAAAGAGCGTCCAACAAGCGCAAAAGATTGAGGTCGAGTGTCGCGAAATTCACTTGGCCGATACCCTATATCAGATAATGCGGTTTGCCTGATAGGCTGGCCGTATTGTAGCTTGCTGTCAACGAAAGCGCTTTCGTTTCAATCCAATTCCAAGGGAGAGAAGCGATGAAAGACCTAGCCGAAATCGACGGAGCCATCGAATGGCTCGGTGTCCAGTACAAGACCATCCTCGGCCCGGAACAGACGGGCGGCGCGATGTCCATTGTGGACAGTTGGTCCCCCGCAAGCAGCGGCCCCCCGCGCCATGTGCATCAAAAAGAAGACGAGACATTCGTGATCCTCACGGGGGCCTGCAAGTTCTGGCTGGAGGGTCAGGAGTTCACCGCAAGCGCCGACGAAAGCGTGTTCATCCCGCGCGGCATGGAACATACATTCAAAGTGACCGATGACGGCCCGTGCCGCCATTTCGTGATCCTGACCCCCGGCGGTTTCGAAGGCTTCTTTGCCGATATGGCTGCGGGCCAGTGCCGCATCCCCGAAGATATGCCCGCTATCGAAGAGAGCGCCAAGCGCCACAACATGACCTTTACCGGTCCCCCTTTGGATTGATCCCATGACAGAGAAACACATCGTCTACCACATCCCCGTCTGCCCCTTTTCGCAGCGGCTGGAAATTCTGCTGGCTCTGCGTGGGTTGACGGAGGCCGTCGAATTCAGGGTCGTGGACATCACCAAGCCGCGCGATCCTGACTTGCTGGCCAAGACCCGTGGCACAACCGCCCTGCCGGTGTTGGAAACCAGCGACGGGCGAATTTTGAAGGAAAGCCTCGTGATCCTGCGCTTTCTTGACGAGGCGCTGCCGGGGGCACCGTTGCGCCGCAGCGATCCCGCCGAGCACGCAATCGAGTCGATGTTCATTGCCCGTGAGGGACCCTTCACGATGGCAGGTTATCTGTTTGTCATGAACCAGGACCCGGCGCAGCGGGACGCGCATCTGGACAAACTACTTTCTATCTATCGTGACATCGACGACTTCCTTGGTCATCATAGCCCGACGGGGCCCTTCCTGTTCGAGGATTTCGGTCTGGCCGAGGCTGTTTTCACGCCCATGTTCAAGCGGTTTTGGTTCCTAGACTACTACGAAAGATTCACGCTTCCCGAGGGCAAGGACTATGACCGTGTGCGTGCCTGGCGTGACGCATGCATGGCGCATCCGGCAACACAGCAGGTGACCAAAGAAGAGATCGTCAAACTCTACTACGATTACGCGCTTGGGGCAGGAAACGGTGCTTTGCCAGAAGGACGCAGCGTTTCAAGTTTTGCCTTCGAGCCGCCATGGCAATCAAGACCGATGCCACCCAAGGAAAAATATGCGCAGACAGCGACCGACAAGGAGCTCGGCCTCGTCGCCTGACCTGAGCTTCGAAACCAGAACCAGACACTCATGCGTTTTGCAGCATCAGGTAAGATGGGCTCTCACCCGCCGTTCGCCTCGCCAGCACACCAAATCGGCACTGAGAGTCTGATTCAAAACTTTTCGAGTGAATTCATTGTCTTGCGAGCATCCGCGTGACGCGGCGGATGTGTGCGATTGTGACCCAAGCTGCCGCGCTGGCGATGGATTTTTCCCAATCCTTCGA
>NZ_JBDOQR010000124.1:0-5839 GCF_039839315.1 Phaeobacter sp. CAU 1743
TCAAAACGGGCTCGAATATCGGCAGAAAGCGGGTTGGGCATGATCTGATCCTCCTGAACAGGATGAATCAGAAAAATAGCCCGCTGTGAATCCCCTTTGATTCAATGAAAGCTGGAACCGCTTTAATGTCTGATGACAGCCCTGAGGACTGCATGATGCTGTCGGATCTTGATGGTTTTCTACACGGTGTAGTGTGCAGCCCAGCGCCTATTTCTCGTGAAGAGTGGCTACGTAAGGCTCTTGGAGATGCCCCAGACAATCTTCCCAAGTGGGTAGTCGAGACCGTAGATCACTTGCACGGGAGCATAGCCAAAGACCTTGCATCGTCCCCCTCAGAACTAAGCCCGATCTTCTGGGAAAGTGCTGATGGCCACGTCATAGCAATGGATTGGTGCGAAGGATTTATGGAGGCCGTGTCCCTCAGGCCCAGAGATTGGCTAAAGTTGACTGCAAGCCGGGAGCATGGCCACCTCATGACGCCAATCATAGTCCACCTTTTCGATGATAGTGGTCAATCACTCTTGGGTATTCCAGAGGATGAGCTACCCAAAGCTCTGGACGAGGCAGCAAAGGCCATTCCGACAACTGTGGTGGGTGTTCATGAGTTTTGGAAGCCATGGACTGCCCCCTGAGAGCCACTGAGGGGCCCCACAGGCATACGGGTCAAGGCGGATGCCCTCCTGCTGCTACGTATGCCAGCACAGGGCCTTGCGCATTAGCCCAATCAACTGGCTTCATTGGCCGAGAAACGATCTTTTTCTATCAAGGCAGCGTTGTTCCCATTCGGCCAACGTGCCCTGAACCATACTTGTCGCTGAATCAAATGGGGGCCTAACGGCATTGTGTGCTTCAACTCTGGCGGGAACCTCATATTGCTCCAGATCCTGAAGGGAGGTTGCGTTAAGGCACTGCTCATAGAGCTCAAGAGCACGTTCTGCGGACGGGTAAAACACCTCCGGCCACACCGGATTGGAAGCCAAGACCAAGAGAAATATTCCAAAACAGGTTTGCCATTGACACTTCAATAAAGCCACCCTCCACCTCTCCTGCAATCTTATTTTAAATCAATAGCTTATACGATCATTCTATTAGATGGGAACCGAAGGTTACCACATAAGGTACAAAGCCTATGGTAACCTTCTTATTCATTTACTAATCCAGATAGTAGCCCTTAATTCTCTTCTTCCTTTGATCATAAGCTTCAAGGGAACATCCTACCATAACATTGATCACCTCTGACCTGTTGTTGGCTCTACAATGGTGTTGGATGTAAATATTAGCCACTTCCCTGAAGATCCGAAGGGCAAGATCTTGATCAGATTTCTTCACGATTAGACAGTCATGCATGGGGTAGGCAGGGACTTCTAGAGCATGAAGCTCTTGAATGGTCCTAAGAACGATCTCACTCTCGTGAAACGTGAGGAAACCAGCTCCATTCAAGTAATCCCTGTCCAGATGGCGAAGGGCAGGCACCCACTCGAGGATTTTGTCACGGTAGATCTCGAATTCCCATCTTCCACTTATCCCATGCTTGCTCTTAAGTTCCGCTGATGGGCGTCTCTTACGTGGGTCGCCATATCCGATCAGTTCAACGCCAACTGCTTTGAGTTTTGCCCGTTCCTCATCCAGCTTCTCATAGTTACCCCTCACCAACTCTTGAGCCATCTCTCCATAGAGGTCATACCAGATGCCGTTCTCTCTGCCCGTGTCCTTGATTTTGTAGCCCATCAGGGAAGAGAACAGGATTGGTTGTGCAGCATTAAGGTCAATCTGAACGATAGGCTCTCCGTCAATGGTAGATTTAAGCCTGGGGGCCCCTTTCAGCCCGGTGTAGCCACCATAGAAGCGCCCCCCTGCGTCTAGCCTCCCATGGTGAAAGATGCGCCCCACAGAGCCACACAACGCCCCTGTGATGCCGATAGCAGGAAGCCTAAGAGGATGTAGCTGATAAAACTTGTTCAGTTCGTTTACCTGATCCTTAGCTTGATGATACGGTTTTTTGAATTCTCGTTCAGCAGCTCTCAGGCCAAACTTTGGCGAGGGTGACCCGCTGAGCTTTCGAGCTTCCTTTTGGCCTCTGGTCTCCTTCTCGCCGACGAGAACTTGCGGTCTGCCAACGTCAATGAATTCAGATGTATCAAAGTAAGGCGACTGAGTCAGAACGGGATCAACCTTATGTAGTGTCGTGATTGTCACGGAGGTTTTCTTCCCATGCTCATCTTCCTCAATAACCCAACGACCAGATCCGTCGATTTTTTGTAGATACTTGCCCTGCATCTTATCAGTGAGAGCCGAGATGGTAGGCGCCCCGACAAGTGGGTAGCGTGTCCAGTATCCGTTGTCCCTAGGGCAAGCCAGCGGTCTACCTGACAACAGGCACCATCTGGCGGTGTGTAGAAACGAAGCCATTGCATCACATTGTGGCTTGCTGGCCTTATCAAAGCCAATATCGTTCAAAATAGTCTGAACCCAGTCTTTGGCTTCTTGATTGTACGCCCGCCAAATGGGTTTGTAAAAATTCACTGGTTGAACAGTTGTAGTCATATGCACTCCTTCTGATTGGGGACGCACAACGCAAAAAAGACCCCAGAAGGGTCTAAGCCTGCATCAAGGCAGGGTACGTCGTGCTAGATTTTGAGAGATTACGGGTTCACCAAGGGTGCCCGCAGTAGAAACAAAAAGGGGTCAGTCATACAGACCAACCCAATCGTTTCATTGTCAATAAGTATCACGTAATCGGCTTTTTTGCAAGGAAAATCACCGCAATCAGCTTAAGTCTTTGATATTCCATAACTTTTCCAGACTCTGCAACGACAGCTCTTGTGGCCTAGGAATGTGTATATAAATCAATTACTTAACAGAATCTGGAAAAGCTAGAAGTAAACATCAAAGAGGGGGCGCAACCCTGGATGGATCTTGCTATCGAGACGCACCATGCTCACCTTCGGCGGTGGTGTTGCTCACCTTGCTGTAATGAGCCGTGGCATCTTCCAATGACGCAAAGTGGATAAGCTGGACACTATCACCCGGTCCTACAAACTGCCCATCCCCAACTGGCTTCAAGGTGATTTGCCTGCCGTTGACCATCATGGTCACCAAAAGCGCCCTTCTTACGGTAGCCGCCCCAACAAACACAGACCCACTCACGAGCAAGGCGCACCCGATTACGGTGCCAGCAACGTTAGCAATGCCACCGTCACCGATCACGCCATTAACGAATGCAAGGACCCCTCCTGCGAAGAACAAGATCCACCCGAAGACACCCATAGCACGATCTCCTGTATCAACCCCATCAGGCTAAAGGTGAATGCTACATGCATCAACACCTCGAGGGTGTGTAGATCCTTACAAGTCTCAACAATGTACAGCCTGCTGTTACTGGTCGCATGTTACTGCCAGATAGTACCATTTGGGTTATTTTACTTCCATTTGTGACCAGAATCACCTTAGTCTAGATCCAAATGTTACCAACTGAGGTTACCATGGCGACCCTAGGCTACAGACGAGTGAGCACCACAGACCAGAATCTTGATCGGCAGGATCTTGGGCAGGTTGATAAGACTTTCGAAGAGAAACTATCGGGCAAGTCAGCAGCAGGCCGCCCAGCGCTTCAGGAGATGATCGACTACGCCAGAGACGGGGACGTTGTAGTTGTTCACTCCATTGACCGACTGGCAAGGGACCTGAGAGACCTTCAGTCAATCATCGATACCCTGAACAGCAAGGGGGTAACAATCACCTTCAAGTCAGAGGGACTGACCTTCTCAGCAAGTTCTGATGATGCCTTTGCCATGCTCCAACTTCAGATGATGGGGGCGTTTGCTGAGTTCGAACGGAACATCATCCGCAAGAGACAGGCAGAAGGTATCGCCAAGGCCAAAGCCAAAGGCGTCTACAAGGGTGGCAAGAAGCGGATCGACAGACAGAAGGTCAGAGATCTCAGGAAAGACGGCCTGTCCACTTACAAGATCTCAAAGGCGCTGGGCATCAGCCGTATGTCAGTCCACCGGATACTGAACGAAGAAGCCTGAAGGGGTAGCTAAACGGACGGTCCCCAAATCAAACGTGGGACCCTCCAGAAGATTCCGAAACGGTTTGGCCTTGGCTGGTTTGCGCCTCAGGATCCAAGACAAACGATTCTCTCAAAGCCTGCCGAGCCTATAAAATCACCGCCATCAGATACTCATATCAGTTCAAAAACTTGAGGCAGCATCGTCGCTAGCCTTCGTATCGCAATCGTCAGTCACCGGCGTATGGAACTCGACGATTACATAGCCAACATCTGACCGTGACGCTTTTCCGGCGACTATATACTTCGAGATCCCATCTACAACGGGAGTGATTTCGCCGAAATATGCGTATGTCCGCTCATCTTTAGCGAGGCCCATCATCCAATCTTCAGGCTCATCCCATATAGACCCAGTCATTAAGTAGTCAAACTTCTTGACCTCTCCATATTTTGAAGACACTTGGCCATAAATCTCATCCACCGCTGAAACGGTACTCCCTCCGTAGCGGTTGTCTTGAATATCTTTCCCAACCCCTTTTATCATACAAACCCCGACCTCAGGGTGATACTGAACGATATACTGTTCAAAGTCCGGATGGGGCTTGGGAACGTTTTCGCAAGAGTAGAATGCCTTAGCAATTTCTGAGCATTCATACTGATCCAAGTCAAATCCGTCAGTTGAGTCCACGCCAAATGGCCCGGCCACTGCACGCACCGACGACAGAACACCTAGTGTTGCCACTAATAGAGAAACCTTCATGAAATTCATCTGATCTACTTCCTTCACGTCTTCTTTTCACTGGCACCCAGTGCTGAATCAATCAACCAGTACAGACTACAGACAAACAAACATCCCGAACTCAGAAGGCGAGCGTCAAACAATCTTGCCAGAAACTCCAGTCAGCCTTCGCTTTGCTGCCGAGCCTTCAAGCGCAAAAAATTTATTTCTTTGTCCGTTGAGGCCAACCGTCCAACGGCTAGCTGCCGACCATCAACATACCCGCAGCGGCATCAGAACAAGTTTTTCTAACATTGTTGAGCATGATGTTGTATTCGTCAGTTTCCGAAGGCAACTTAAATGCTTCAATCTGATTGTTACGCATGCGCACGTAAAAAGGCTTGTAGCCCACGTATCCGCCCATTGCGTTCTTGGCGTTCAGTGTTCCGCAAACAATATAGTCGCCCTGTTTGGTTCGGTAAGCTTGGAAATTCTGCTTAAAACGAGTTGCTTCAGGATCTCGCATTCGTTCAGCGACAAGCGTCTTAGCGGTCGCCACGACCCTTGGGTCCTTTACAGGAGTCGTTTCCGCCTCAATATGATTCACGCAAGCTGCAAGCAAGAGTGGTCCAACAAGAAGCAGGGTTGATCTAACGTTAATCACGATAACGCCTTCTTCGATAGTTCAAATTCCGATTCGAATGAGGACACAAATCCCCCGTCCACACAACCCACTCCTTGGATACCTCAGCTGTGTTGTGCGCTTTCCTTTTCAGGTAAATTTTTCAGTCAGCCATTTCAATTCGCTCAAACCACTTCCGAACAGTACCCAATCTATAGCCCTTCCCATACTTCGAGCCAACACCACCCACACTAGACCATCCCCCAATCTGGTCAATCAACTCCAGTGGAGCTTCCACCTCTCTGAGCCGGTCCCTCATGGTATGTCTAAGAGCCCGATTTGAAACTAATTGAGTGAGTTCAGGTGAACCGCCCCGGGTTTGCCGGAGAGTTTTTTGTTCAAAACTTAGGCGACGTGATCAAGAGCGTTTATGCTTGCGTAGAAAGTTTCCTCCACTTCTTGCGGCGGCCGATAGCCGATGGCGCCATGT
>NZ_JBDOQR010000125.1:0-5723 GCF_039839315.1 Phaeobacter sp. CAU 1743
GGAATGCGACAGCGCGCCCCTGGGTCTCGGCGCTCTTCACCGCCACGAAGCGCATGGTCGGCCGCAAAGCCGCTTCCGCGATGGCTTCCGCGTCCGCGCGATCATTTTTCTGGCGCTTCACGAACGGCTTCACGTAGACCGCCGGAATAAGCCGAGCCTCGTGACCGTGCCGTTGCGCTACCCGGCCCCAATGGTGCGACGTGGCGCAGGCCTCCATCGCCACGATGCAAGCTGGTTGCCCGGCAAGAAGCGCCGCCAGCCGCGTCCGCGACAGAGCGCGGTTGTATAGAACCGTCCCCTCCGGCTCTAAGGCGCAGACTTGGAAGCTCCCCTTCGCAAGGTCAATCGCCAGCATGCTGATATTTGTCGTCATCGGTGGGCCCTCCGTTCGGTTCCACTGGAACCATCATGGCATATGAGATGCCGTTGGTGGGGGCATCCACCGCATCAGTTCAGTCCTGCCAGGCGCCTTTCGGCGAAGCGCAAACTCGTGGTGGTTCAGCGGCTCATGCGGGGGGAGAGCTTGGAGGCGGTGTCGCGGGTCCTGTCGCCCATGTCAAACGCTTAGTGATTGCGAATCCGCTTCAGGTCAAGGCGATCGCCCATGCCCATGTGAAGACCGACAAGGTCGACGTCGGCACACTGGCCAGCTTGCACGCGGCCGGAAATCTGGACCCCGGACGCGGCGACGGAACGTGTGCGCAGGCTGGTGGCGCGCCGCTATCAGGTTGTCCGGCACCGGACCAGTCCCAAGAACGAGGTGCATGCGATCCTGCATGCGCATCTGATCCCGAAATGCCCGCATGCCGATCTCGTCAAGAAGCGTGGCGGCAACTGGTTGACCCGCCAACCGGTTCCGGCGGATGCCCGGTGACGCTTCCAGCCGACACGCCACGCTTCGCCCCGAGGTCGACGAGTAGAGGTTTCCGGCAGAAAAGTCTTGTCGATCTCATCCGTAGTGTAGATCAGTCTGCGGACCTCGGGCGGGTACGGCCGGGCATTTTGGAAGCGGTGGACCGCATGCCACGCCCGCGATCAATTGAAACCGGTGCCCGCTATTACGCGAAATTCGCACCAAGGAGCCGTTCTGCTTCAATGCCGACCAGCCGACCAACTGTCGTAAAAAAACCGATGTTCTCGGTACCGAGAAGCACAGGAAAAGCCACCACGGTTTCAGAACAACGCCTACGTTACGTGGACCGCCAGCACAAGCTGGTGGAAACCGACAGCCGCTGGGACAGTCGGGCAGCGGATATTCGCGCGGCCAGAACTCAGCTCAAGCATAGTCACATATCCAGCCCATCGTCCTTCAGGTCAGTGAACACTGCCATTGTATCCCCAAGGATCTCTATGCCCTCATCCCGGATGAATTTCGGCATGCCCGGCAGCTTCAGCCACTTCACGAAGCGTCCGAGCAAGGGCTCGAGGCGGCTCAACATCCACTGGGCCCGCGTGGCCTGAGCCTCGGTGGCGTTCTGGTCCCGTTTAAGCCGACCCTGGTCCTTCGCGAGTTGATCCTTATCCTGGCGCAGCGCTGCTTGGTCATTTTCTAGGGTCTGCCGCTCGATGTTGATCGCGGCCTGTGCTGCCTCGCAGGTTTTCAATGTCTCATCATTCAGGCGCCGGGCCCTGCTTCGGAGCCCGTTGGCGCTCTTTACGGCGCTCACCGCCATCTCGACCGCCGGGGCGATGTCCGGAAAAGCAGGCTCAAGGCGGTCGATGTCCTGCGCTTGCAGCCTGCCTTCCGCGTCCCGAGAGATCGTGCCCTTGGCGATCTCCTTGACCATTGCGCCCAACCCGGCGGTCACCACGCCGATCCGGTCCTGCGTTTCCGCCGCCCGGGCTTCTTCTTTCTGGGTCTGTTCGGCGGCTGCCTTGGCAGCGTCCTCGGCTTTGACCCGGTCCGCCGCCGCGGCGTCGCGGGCGCGGGCCTGCTCCTCGGCATCCGCCTTCAGGCGCGCCGCCTCAGCCTTCCGGTCCGCTGCGACACGAGCCATGGCGACCACGCCAACGGTCAGGTCCTCAATCTCTTGGGCAAGCCCGGTCGCCCGGGCCGCCTCAATCCGGGTCTTTTCAGCGGCTGCCTTGGCAGCGTTCTCGGCCTTGACCCGGTCCGCCTCCGCGGCATCGCGGGCGCGGGCCTTCTCCTCAGCCTCCGTCTTCAGGCGCGCTGCCTCAGCCTGACGGTCTGCAACGACCTGGGCCATGACGACCGCGTCTACGGTCAGGTCCTCTATCTCCTTCCCAATCTCGGCCTTTCGGGCCTCAGCGCCCCGGACCTCGGTGGCGGCCTTTTTGGCCTTCGCCTCGGCCTCTGCCGTGACCCGCGCCGCCTCCGTCTGGGCGGTCTCGGTCTCGGCGGTCGCCGCGTCCCGGGCCGCCTGCGCGGCGCCTTTCGCCGCTTCCAAAACCGCGACCCGGTCCTTGAGGCGGCGGCGATAGGTCTCGAGCCTCTTCGCCTCCTTGTCCGTCAGGCTTGCCTTCTCGGTCAACGTGTCGACCCGGCCCTGCATCTCCGCCACGCGTTTGCGGGCTGCCTCTTCCTCCTCTTCCAGACCCGCGAGCCGGTCCCGCGCTTCCGCCTCGGCGGCCATCAGACCTGCAAGCCGGTCCTCGACCGCCCGGGTTTCGGCCCGGGCGGCGGCGGCCCTGGCATTTCGTTCTTTCCGCTCTCTGTGCGCGATCTTCGCGAGCCGGTCCGACGCGTCCCGCGCGACCTCGGCTGCTTCCTGGTCCCGGATCAGGTCGTCCAGCTTCTCCTCTAACTGGACCTTCTCGTCCTCCAGGTGCGCCACATCACCCGACACACGATCGACCGTCCGGTCGAGTTTGACCACCTCGGTCCGCAGCCCGTCGATCCGCTCCTGCGCCTCGACCCTGACCTGTTCCAGGGCCTCCAGCTCGGCCCGTTTCGCGGCGAGATCGGCCGGCAGCTCGCGATGGAGCTGCTTGACCGTTTTGTGGATCACCTCGGCCCACTCCGCGCCCGCCGCCAACCGATCTCCGTAGCGGGTGCCGCGCTCAATCTCGGGACAGTAGCGCTGGAGGACTTCGGCTGTCAGGTCCTGCAGCTGGGACAGGATCGCGGGCGTGGTCGAGCGGGACAGCGGGACGCCGTCATGGTCATACGAGCAGAGCGCGGCGTGGGCGTGGATCGTCGCCTCGTCGAGATGCACGACCAGCGCGTGAACGGACGTGTTGAGATGGGCCGCCACCGCCTCGACAAGGTCGCGGAACGCGCGGTCCTGCTCCTCCTGCGATAGGGCCTCGAACATCTGGGCGGCTTCGGACCCAAATGTGATGATTGCCGCCGTGGCCACAGCGGAGTTCGATTTCATGGCGCGCTGGGTCTCCCGCCGAGCCCGCCGCGCCTTCGCGATATCGCGCATCTCGGCAGGGGTTGGTGGGGCGATCAATATCCGGTTCAGATGGACACGTTTCTCGTCGACGTAATTCGGAACTGTCCCGATTCGCAGGTCATGACGGCGCTGACCGGAGTATCCGGACATCGTGTCGGCGGCGATCCGGACGGAGGCTGCCCGGGGATTCGAGAGTTTCTTGTCATCATTCAGGACGGGCATATCGTTCAACCTACTAGCCATAAGTTCGCGGCGAGCCGCTCTTTATGACTATCCGGCGAAGGGGTGAAAAAACCTAACCGGTTCCTTTTCCCCCCTTTCGAAACCCCCCTTTGCTCCGCCCTGATGACATATTGTTTTTCTTATCTTTTCTCAGGCGAGGCAGTCACGCAAGACCCGTTTTGCTGACCAGTCTCCGGTCGTCCCGCATAGGCGAACACCCGAAGTCTGACCCGTGCGCGCGCCCTTCGGAGACCTCTTGCTTGGGTGGTCTGTTCGGCATTCTGTCCGGGGGGACGGGGCGGTCGCAGGCCGTGGAGCGGGAGTCCGGATACTGGTCCGTTATGGGGTGATCTTGTGTGCTGACGTTGGCCGCGTTGAACCTGCTGTATTACCGACCCTCGACCAATACAGTCCGAGACTTGGGCCTCGCATCGCCGGCGTGCCGTTTTGTGAGCCAAGAGCAGGTCAAGGAAATAGTCGCTGAGCCGGAACGCCTTTGTCGAGCGCATCGAGCGGCGGTGAGGACCGCGGCCTCGCGAAGAACAGTGCCCCTGTCCATAGGTTAAGCCCGACATCAAGAAGCTATTGCCGCAGCGTAAGGTTCAGGACGCTCCAGGACAGTGAGGTCTGCCTTACGGAACCTACTCAAGCGAACACGCGCCCACACTTCTAAAAGGGGTTAGTGGTCTTCGTGATTATTTCTGGTCCTGACCAGCCTGCCATTCCAGCAGCACGCGCCGGATGATTTCTTGGCGCGTCGGCATCTCTGGCTCCGAGCGCCGTGCGTCATCCAGTGCAGTAATCAGCTCGCGCGGCAGTCGCACTGTCACAGCTTCTGTATCTACGGGAGGGCGACCCATTTTTTTCATGGTGCAATTCTTGACTTTACGACTTTATGTAGTTATTTAGTTGTCATGGTCGGACGGAGCAGAGCTGGAACCTCACACCCCGTCCTCGCCAAACGCAGACCCAAAGGTAAGGAGACTGGAATGACTTCCACTAACCATAATGTCAAAAAGTTTGAAATGAAACCCCCCGCTGTGGCCTCCGTCACCGCGCTCTTCGTGGGTTTCGTCGCCACTCTGCCGGCGCTGATCCAGAATGAGCAGGAGCTGGCCGGCTACTCGGGTCAGGATCCTGCTGTGGATCACTGGATCACGGCAGCGGATGCCGCGCTTGCGGAAACCAAGGCTGGCTGTGAAGCGATGATCGCGGCACCGGCCATCGACGAGGCCGAGCGTGCCTTTCAGGCTGTGGCGCGTCTCTATCTGCGGGTGATCCGGTCCGCGGATCCGGAAGAGATCGCAGGCATTCGCGCCCATATGCGGCTGCGCCGCTGGGCGTGGCTGGTGCCGGGAGGGGACGCCGGGGCGCGCGACCTCAACGTCTGGCTTGGCGCGGCGATCGACGCACTCGAGACTTGGCTGGCTCTGGAAGACACCTTCGATGCCCGCATCGAGGACTGGGGTGGCCCGGAGTTGGACGGCGACATCGGTCCCTCGGCCTGACCTCCCCGAACAGTTTCACGCAACGTCCCGGCGCGGGGAGACCCCGCGCCCTCTCTCTCCTCATGTCCAGCCCAGGAGCTTCTCCCATGCCCAAGACCCAGCCCCGCTCGCCCAAGTCGTCCCGCCCGTCCGTCCGTGGTGTTCCCTTCGAGGTCGTGACCAGTCGTCGGCGTCGCCTTCACGTCCCTCATCGCTCGCGCCATGTGCCCGCCAGCGAATGGCGCGACTATCCTCGGCCCGTGCCGGAAGCCTGGGCCCTCATCGCTCGCGACAAGGGATTCAGGCTCCATGGCAGGATCCGGGACAGGTATCACGTCGCGCTCGAATGCCGGACCTGTGGAGGACTGACCGCGCACAAGAGCTTTACGCTCCGGACGGCCCAGCCCCGCTGCGGCGCCTGCGCAGAAGCTGATCTCGCCGACGCCGCACGAGCGGCGGGCCTGACCTTCCTGCGCCGTGACGGGCGCAACCACCACTACGGCCTGTACCGGGCCGCCTGCGGCCACGTCCTTAGAGTCTGATTCAAAACTTTTCGAGTGAATTCATTGTCTTGCGAGCATCCGCGTGACGCGGCGGATGTGTGCGATTGTGACCCAAGCTGCCGCGCTGGCGATGGATTTTTCCCAATCCTTCG
>NZ_JBDOQR010000126.1:0-5607 GCF_039839315.1 Phaeobacter sp. CAU 1743
GCCCTCACGGGCATGCTGGCTGCGGGTGAGTTCGGTCCAGGCCATCGTGGTCTCCGTTCAGTGTCGTACCCGAACAGAAACACAACCTCCTGAACTCACTCAATTAGTTTCAAATCGGGCTCTAAGATTTAACCCAGCGCTTTGACACGGGCCGCCAGGCGGGACACTTTCCGCGAGGCGGTGTTCTTGTGGTAGACGCCTTTGGTCACGCCGCGCATCAGTTCGGGCTGGGCTGCGCGCAGAGCTGCGGTTGCTGCCTCTTTGTCGCCGGATGCGATTGCTTCTTCAACTTTACGCAGGAAGGTACGGATGCGCGAACGACGGGCTTTGTTTACAGCAAAACGCTTTTCGTTCTGACGGGCGCGTTTTTTTGCCTGGGGCGAATTTGCCATGGTGTCTGACCTTTGTATCGAGTTCGTGTTTTTCAATAGACGCAATGCCAGCCGAACCCGGATCCGACCACCGGTGTGATTCTAGCCTAGGCGGGCTGCACGCGCATGTATGGCGGAGGTCTATACAGAGGCTGCCGAACCTTGGCAAGGCCAATAGACACGAGGCCGGTCTTTCAAAAAGAAAGGGCAGGTCGCCCCTGCCCTTTCGCATTCATATCAGCACGGCTGGCTTACTTGTCCCGGAACTGCGCTTCGCGCTTTTCAAGGAAGGCGGCCATACCTTCTTTCTGATCTTCGGTGGCGAACATCGAATGGAAGACGCGGCGCTCGAACAGCATGCCTTCGCTCAGCGGCAACTCGTAAGAACGATTCACGGTTTCCTTGACGGCCATCGCGGTCAGCAGGGATTTCTCGGCGATCTTCTGGGCTGCGCCCATCGCTTCTTCGATCAGCTTCTTGCCCGGTACCACGCGCGACACCAGACCTGCGCGCTCGGCTTCTTCGGCGGTCATGAAGCGACCGGTCAGGTTCATGTCCATGGATTTGGATTTACCGACGAAACGAGTCAGACGCTGGGTGCCGCCGATACCGGCAATGACGCCCAGGTTGATTTCAGGCTGGCCGAACTTGGCCGAATCCGCCGCGATGATGAAATCGCAGAGCATCGCCAGCTCACAGCCACCGCCCAGCGCATAGCCGGATACCGCGGCAATGATCGGCTTGCGAACAGCCGCGATGCGATCATTCACAAAAGCAAAGAGATTGGTCGAGAACACCTCGGTGAAGCTCATCGACGACATCTCCTTGATGTCGGCGCCCGCGGCAAATGCCTTCTCCGATCCGGTCAGTACGATGCAGCGCACCTTTTCGCTGGCGTCAGCCTCTTCCAGGGCGGCGCAAAGTTCCGTCAGCAGCTCTTTATTGAGCGCGTTCAACGCTTCAGGTCGGTTCAGCTTGATGAGGCAAACGTGGTCCTTCACTTCGACGTTGATCGTCTCATAGGCCATGGGTATCGCTTTCGATTGTTCCGTTCAGAAACGAGTCATTATCACGAGACATATCTCGTTCAAGCTATCTTTGGCACTTGCCACAGTAGAAAGACGATCGCCCGGATTGGGTGATTCTCGCAATGGTTCCGCCGCATCCCTCCCGCCGACACGGCTCTCCCTCGCGGCCGTAGACATCAAAGGTATGCTGAAAATATCCAAGTTCTCCATTGGCTTGTCGGAAATCTTTCAGCGAGGAGCCACCGGCGCGAATGGCATCTTCCAACACGGTGCGGATGATCGGCACCAGCGCCGCCACGCGCGGCGCGGCAATCTGCCCTGCCTTTCTTTTGGGCGAGATCCCGGCCCGGAACAGCGTTTCGCAGACGTAGATATTGCCCAGACCGGCGATGATTCCCTGATCCAGAAGCGCCGATTTCACCGGCATGTTGCGTCCCTTGAAGGCAGCGGTCAGGTGATCTTCGTGGAAATCATTGCCAAGCGGCTCTGGCCCCAGCACCGACAGCAGCTTGTGCTGCTCTGCCGTGGAGGTCTCCAAGAGATCCATAGCCCCGAACCGGCGCGGATCGTTGAAGGTGATGCGGGCGCCATTGTCCATATCCAGCACCACATGGTCGTGCTTCTGGGCCTGTGGATGCTCATGTACGAAACGCCCCAGCGGATCCCCCGAGACCGTCATGCGGCCCGACATGCCCAGATGCACCAGCAGGGTTTCCCCCGTATCGAGATCGGCCAGGATGTATTTCGACCGGCGTCTCAGTGCATTGACCCGGGCTCCGGTCAACCTCTCCGCCATGCGATCGGGGAAGGGCCAGCGCAGATCTGGGCGGTTCACTGCAGCCCGCGTGATCACCGCGCCTTCCATTGCAGGCGCCAAACCTTGGCGCACCGTCTCGACCTCTGGCAATTCTGGCATTACATCGCTCCTGACACTTTAGATGCATGGGCCGCATTGTGCCCGACCGCAAGCGCCCTATAACTGGGACGAACCTAGGAAAACGGCAAGCCGCATGAGCGATACAAACGACACCACCACCCATTTCGGCTTTGAAACCGTTCCCGAGCGGGAAAAGGCGGGCCGCGTGCAGGGCGTCTTCAACTCTGTTGCCTCGAAATACGACGTGATGAACGACGTGATGAGCGTCGGCATCCACCGCATCTGGAAGGATGCGATGATGGACTGGCTGGCGCCGCGCCCCGGTCAGCGTCTTCTGGACGTGGCAGGCGGCACCGGCGACATTTCCTTCCGCTTCCTGAAACGCGCCGGGCACGGGCATTCCACCGTGTTGGATCTGACCCAGCCAATGCTGGAGGAAGGCCGAATGCGCGCAGAAGCCGCCCAGATGGCCGACAGCCTGGATTGGGTCACAGGCGATGCCATGGCGCTGCCGTTCAAGGACAATACCTTTGACGTCTACACGATCTCCTTCGGGATCCGGAACGTCACCCGCCCGCAAAAGGCACTGGAGGAGGCCTACCGCGTGTTGAAACCCGGTGGCCGCCTGATGGTGCTGGAATTCTCGCAGCTCCCGAATGACGGCATGCAGAAGCTTTATGATCTTTACAGCTTCAACGTCATCCCTCGGATGGGCAAGCTGATCGCCAATGACTACGACAGCTATCAGTATCTGGTCGAATCGATCCGCAAATTCCCCGACCAAGAGACCTTCCTTCAGATGGTGAAGGACGCCGGGTTCGCAAACGCCAAATACCGCAACCTGTCCCTGGGCATCGCGGCGCTGCACTCCGGCTGGAAGATCTGATCCATGCGCGGTCCCCACAACATTATCCGCCTGATCCGCACCGGCGCCACGTTGGAGCGTACCGGCGCCATGAACGTGGTACTGGACGCCTTTGAAGCGCCAAAGCCGCTGCGCATCCTGGCGCATACCCTTGGCTGGCCATTCAAATGGCTGGGCTACAAGGGCGATCCACAGATGCCCGCCGCGACCCGCGCTCTGACCGCGCTGGGACCGGCCTACATCAAGTTCGGACAAGTCCTGTCCACCCGCCCCGATGTGGTGGGCGATGATCTGGCCCAGCAGCTTCGCGTCCTGCAGGACAAATTGCCCCCCTTCCCGCGCGAAGTTGCGATGGCCGAAGTGGCAAAAGAGCTGGGCCGCCCGGTGGATGAGGTCTTTTCCGAGTTCAGCGAGCCGATTGCCGCCGCCTCGATCGCCCAGGTACATCGGGCGCGGCTGGCAGATACCGGAGAATACGTCGCCGTAAAGGTGCTGCGCCCCGGCATTGAACGCGCCTTCCGCAAAGACGTGGACGCCTTCTATTTCGCAGCGCGCATCGTCGACCTTTTCGCCCCTGGCGCCCGGCGCCTGCGCCCTATGGATGTGATCGAACATTTCGACGGCGTGGTACAGGGTGAGCTGGACCTGCGCCTGGAAAGCGCCGCCGCCTCAGAATTTGCCGCCAACACGGGACAGGACGAGGGCTTTACCCTGCCGCCGGTTCAATGGAACCACTCGGCACGCCGGGTGATGACGCTGGGCTGGGCTGACGGTGTGCCCCTGGGTGACAATGACGCCATCGATGCGGCGGGCCACGACAGGCAGGTGCTGGGCGCACGGGTGCTGACCCTGTTCCTGCAACACGCCCTGCGCGATGGCTTCTTCCACGCCGACATGCACCAAGGCAACCTGAAGGTCGCCGCCAATGGCGATATCATCGCCTATGATTTCGGGATTATGGGGCACATCGACGAATACACCCGCCGGGTTTACGCCGAAATCCTGTTTGGCTTCATCAAGCGCGATTACAAACGCGTCGCCGAGGTGCATTTCGAAGCCGGCTATGTCCCCGCCGACCGAGACGTGGATGAATTCGCCCGCGCCCTGCGCGCGGTAGGCGAGCCGATCTTTGGCATGGATGCCAGCCATATCTCCATGGGCCGCCTGCTGAATTATCTGTTCGAGGTGACCGAGCGGTTCGGCATGGAAACCCGAACCGAACTGATCCTCTTGCAACGCACCATGGTCGTTGTTGAAGGTGTCGCCCGTTCGCTGGATCCTCATATCAACATCTGGGAAGCCGCCCGTCCCGTGGTCGAGGATTACATCAAGAAATCCATCGGCCCGCGCGCGGTGGCGTCGGATCTGCTCAGCACTGCCCGGGTGATGGCTCGCTTTGGCCCGCGCCTGCCCGCGCTGGTGGAACGAGCGCTTGTCGCGCAGGTGCAGGACACAGAGGCGCACCCGCGCAGTTCCTGGGGCTGGCTTGCTCCGGCGATGATCGGAGCCGGTGCAGGTGGTCTGTGTGTGGGGCTGTTGGCGCTTGTTCTCTGAACACGGTCGGCTCCGGAAAGTCACGCAAAAAGCCGAAACCATAGGGCCGTGAAGATGCCCACAATCCGCAGCTGGTCGAAGATCAGAGGGGGGCGTCGACCCAAACCGTCAAGTGTTTTCGCTTTCCGTCCTTGGCCTGAAGCGAAACTGCTCCCACCCCCTCGCTGAACCTAGAACCGCAGCCGACCATAAATGGCGCTGCGCTGCCAGATGAGCTGGAGTAGTTGCCTTTGCAACGGAATTCGACCTCCCCAAGCGCGTAAATCGGATATGCGGCTTGAGGTCTATTAAGTTCCCTGACAGCAACATTCGCCGGACCAATGTCCAGAACCAGTTGCTTACCGTAGTGAGAAAAAAGCTTCGCTTGCGCTCTTTTTCCGCCACTGCAGGGGATAAAACCATCGTGGACGTCAGCTCCGCGAAAATACGGGATCTCTCCTGAACAAATAACCGTTCTTCTTGAAGTCCGGAATTCAGCTTCAGGCGTTCCTTCGAAACTTGGCGAGAGAACCTTTCCATCACCAGTCCTGACAAGAACGGGTTGAACAGTGTTCTCTTGGTTTCTACCCAACTGCGCTGCAGCCGCTACTGGGTAGACCAAGGGGGCGACCAGAACATTTGACGCAGTCAATCCCGCTGCGCCAGCGGTCTCTTGATCACAACCGACACAGAGAGACGCCGCGAACATCGATAAAGCCCTCAAAACTCTGTTCGAAAGTGCACCTATCAAAACACCGCTCCATCGCGTCCACCGGACTCGGAGACTAGGCGCGCCAAATGGTTTTGTAGGGTCTGTGGACATTCAGGATTCCCAAGCTGGCTGAAATCTGATTCAAGCTTCCAAAATGGAGGTTTGAATGAACGAAGAGCGGTTTGTGTTGACAGATGAGGTCTGGGTCCGCCTTGCGCCCC
>NZ_JBDOQR010000127.1:0-5553 GCF_039839315.1 Phaeobacter sp. CAU 1743
GCCCCGTCAGAACCTCAACCTGTCGCAACTTCGTGACAATTTCCTCGGGCTTTGGTCGCTTGTTGGCCATGTGTTTCCTCCGTTTTCCTAAACATAGCGGAGGACCACTTCAGTGGGGGAAGACCAGAGACACAACCTGAGGATCAAGTGAGTTTTTTGAGTTCTAGTGAGGATTTTCGGTTTTCCTGAAAGTTGCATCTTTCCTCGATACCGACGATGCGAAACGCGAATTTGACTGCACCAAGCGCCTCCGAGAACCTTAGGGCCGAAATCGCTATCGTGTCGCGTTGGGGGTAAGTCAATCGCGCAGGGTTTGGAACCTTGACCAACCGAAGCCAACGGCGGCAGCGTGGCGATATGTGCAACCTCTACAGCAACACCAGATCTCAAGACGCCATGAGACACCTCTTCCCCGGCCTCGTGGATCGCGCCGGGAACTTGGGAAGTCGCTCCTATTTCCCCGACCAGCTGGCGCCGATCATTCGGCATTCAGCCGACGGGTTGGAACTGGTCAAGGCGCGGTGGGGAATGCCATCCCCTGCTTTTGTGCTGAAGACGAAGCGAGATCCCGGCGTCACCAACGTGCGAAACCTGGCCTCGCGCCATTGGCAACGCTGGTTGGGACCTGCGCATCGCTGTTTGGTGCCGATCACCTCCTTTGCCGAGCCGGTCAAAGGGGGCAATCAGTGGTTCAGTTGCGCCGATCCAGATCGCCCGATGTTCTTCGCGGGGATCGAGACGCGCAGTTGGCGCTCGGTGCGCAAGGTCAAGGATGGGGAGACAGAGGACGATCTTTTTGCCTTTCTGACGTGCCAGCCAAATGCCGAGGTCGCTGCGGTCCATCCGAAGGCTATGCCGGTGATCTTGATGGAGCCGGGTGAGTGGGACCTCTGGCTAAATTCGCCCATTGAGGCTGCCCAACAATTGCAGCGACCACTGCCTGATGGGGCACTCCTGTCTCTCGACACAGCGGATGAGAGTGGGCGGCTCATGTGAAGGTGAAGTTCGCGATCAAAGCAGCAATCAGCTCTGGAACTGTATTGTCGCTGCCACCTGTTGCCTCTGGCGACATCGGGTGGCGAGCTGCTGACATAGTCGGTCGTGGGCGTTTTTACGCCCTTCATGATCGACTGCAATGCGCAGATAGCGGACTTTGGAACATTTGTGTTTTGTATCTAGGCGAACCGTGCGGGACACTCTGTGTATTCAATGAACCTTACCTCGCTGGCCGTATTTCGGCTGCGAGTGAGCCCTAAAAGTCCTGCCACTTATCCAAGGCTGCGTTTCCATGCGCGGTGGCCGCCGATACGGCTTCACCCATTTCCCAGTCGGCACTTCCGTGGCGGGTCGGCTGCGACGTCGAGACCGCGTACATGGACGTGACCTTTGCTCCATCCGCGACATTCCGCAGGCGATCAGCACCGTCGGCCAGGACCAGATTGAGGATCAGCAACCGCGCACCCTGCTCGATACGCTCGGCTATACCTCAGGCACCAACGTCACGAACTTCGGCTACGACAGCCGCTATGACGCCGTCTACCTGCGTGGCTTTGCCGCCTACTACAACGGGTTGTTCCGCGATGGTCTGCGACAGGTGAACGGACCATCTGCCTGGTATCAGAACCACCCCTACAGCTTTGAGGCGGTCTCCGTGCTCAAGGGACCGTCGTCGTCCATGTACGGGGTCAGCGGCCCGGGTGGTCTTGTGAATGTGGTGTCAAAACGCCCCAAAGACACGCCCTTCAACGAGGTGCAGCTGACTTTTGGCACTGACGAGCGGCAAGAGGTGGCTTTCGACACTACCGGGCCGGTCGGAGACGGGCGGCTCAGCTATCGTCTGACCGGGGTTTTGCGACATGCGGGTACGCCGCTGGACGGCTATAGCGATGATCTTGCGATGATTGCACCTGCGCTGACCTACCAGCTGACCGACCGGACCAAGATCACGGTCCTGGGTGAGTATTCCTCCTCGACCCGCGGCGGCACGGCGTCTTACTACAACCCATCCTATGGGGTGGCCTCCGAAATCTATGCCGGGGATCCGGCCTACAACGATTTCGACAATGATCAGTGGCGCATCGGCTACGACATCGAGCATGAACTCACCGGAAGCATGACCCTGCGTCAAAGGATGCGCTACTCCGAGGTTGATGCGGATCTCCAGTTCAGTGGTGTTTACGCAACGGGCACCGGTCTTGGCCGGTACTGGGGCCACTACCTTGAAAATACCGAAAACCTGATAATCGACACCACGCTGGAGGCGAAGTTCGCGACCGGCAGTGTGGATCACACGCTGGTGGCAGGCGTCGATTTCGGCCGGTCGTCCTATGATGTCCACTATGGCGGCGTGGGCTATGTCTCCGCTGCGGCCGTCGATGCTGCGGTTCAGCCCTATTCCAACGGTCAGGACATGGATCAGACGGGCATCTACCTGCACGATCAGATGCTTGTGGGACGGTGGACCACGTTCCTGAGTGCGCGGTACGACTGGGTGGATATCACCACCTTTGACGCCGCACGGGTCGGCAGCGACACGTCTCACGAGGCGTTTTCCGGCCGGATCGGGCTCAGCTATGCCGTGAATGCCGATCTTTCGGTCTTTGCGAATGTGTCCAGCAGCTTCGTACCAACCACCGGGCTCGTCCATGATGACGTAACCGATCCGAACAGCGGTCGCCCGGCGGACCCAACACGCGGATTGCAGAAAGAAATCGGTCTGAAATACCAGCTGCCCCGCACGGAAAGCCTGATCACGGCCTCGATCTTTGACATCGCGCAGGACGATGGCGTGGTGTTCCAGACCGTGGACCCGGCGGTTTTCGGCGGGCTCAACCAGGTCCAGGTCCCCTACGATCTGCGGTCACGCGGTTTCGAGGTCGAAGGTCAGTTCAACTTCCAGAACGACCTGCGTCTCACGACCTCCTACACCTATCTCGACATGGAAATCGAACGCGGTGCGGCGGGCACCGTGGGCAAACAGCTTTCGGCCACGCCAGAACATGCGGCAGCGCTCTGGGCTTTCTATGAGCCGCAATCGGGCGCACTGAAAGGCTGGGGCTTTGGCGCCGGTCTGCGCTATGTCGGCCAAAGCTGGGGTGACGACCAGAACACCTTCAGGAACCATGAGCAGTTCTACACCGATCTGTCCGTGTCCTATGATCTTGGCCAAGTGGGGCTGGATGGTCTGGGCTTCCAGTTGAACGTGAAGAACGCCTTCGACAATACCGATCAGACCTGTAGTGCTGGCTACTGCTATCGGACCGAGGGGCGTACGGCCACATTCAGCCTCGCCTATCGCTTCTGATGCAAAGCAGGCGTCGGACATGGAACGTCGTCGGGGCGATTGGCGGCGTGTATATCGCGCAAAGCGTTATCGGCGGCGTGACATGGACGGGCCTGCCCGGCGTCATGCGGGCTCAGGGCCTTCCGCTGGATCACATCGGGCTCGTGTCCCTGCTCGTGCTGCCATGGGCCCTGAAGTTCCTTTGGGCGCCAGTGATTGAGCGGTTCCGCCTGCCGGATGGCGGTCGGGACCGGTCGGTGGCGGTCGTTCTGATTGGTGCCGCCGTGGTCGATTCAACACTGCTGATCGTCGGCGGGATCGGCCCCTTTCCAGTGCTGCCCGTCCTGGCGGTGCTGATGATCGCCGCCTTTGCCACGGCCACGGTCGACATTGCCTGCGATGGCTATGCCGTCGAGGCCTTGCGGGGAACGCCCTATGGCTGGGGGAACGCAGCGCAGGTGGGCGGTGCCTACCTTGGCGCAGCCATCGGTGGCGGTGTTTTTCTGATCCTGGTCGACCGGGTTGGGTGGACTGCCGCCGTCTGGGCCATGGCTTTGGTGATCGCAGTGCTGTGCCTGCCCTTTACCGTTGTCGCGCGCGCCCGCGAAACGGCCTTGCGCCCGCACCAGCCCAGCCTGAAAGCAGCTCTGAAACGGCCCGAAGTCCGCCAGGGTCTGCTGATCGCGTCCCTCTATGTGGTCGCGCAAAAGACGGCGATGGGCATGTTCGGCCCTTATTTCATAGACGCAGGCTATGATCTCGCTCAGCTGGGAATTCTTAGCGGCGTCGGCAGCCTGATGCTTGGCTTCTTCGGCGCGGTCCTCGGCGGCGGTGCCGTACGTCGTTTTGGCGCCCGTGTCGTTCTGGTCGGTGCGGTCGCCCTGCAGTCGGCCATCCTCGCGTTGGTTGCTCTCTCTGCCGGGGATACGATCCTGCCAGCCGCCGCAGTGGCTCCGGTGGCCATGGTGGCCAGCTCAGCGGTAATGGCTTTCGGCTTCGTCTCGCTCTACGGCCAGTTCATGAACTGGTCTGATCCCCGTCAGGGGGGCGTGGATTTCACCCTGTTCCAATGCGCCGATGCCTCCATAAGCATGGTGGCGGGCACCGCTGCGGGCTTCCTCGCCGAATATTTCGGCTTCGGTCGTTTTTTCGCGCTGGCCTGCGCGGTTTCGTTGGCTGCCCTGCCTGCCATCTGGCGCATTTCCGCAAAGAAGGCTCCCTTGCATGGCTGAGACCACCGCAACAACCAACCTGACCGGCATCTCCTTTGCCTCCCTGCGCCAGTCCATCCTGGCCCAGGCAGCGGAACATGATCTGCCCGTCCTGCGCGATGATGCAACCGGCCTGACTCTCGGCACTGACTACGGTCGTTTCGTGTTTACCCAGCGGCCCGAGAGCGCGATGGCGGAAATCCGGGCGCCACATGCCGAGTATCTGCAGGTTCTGAAAGACTCACTGGTCGCACAGATCGGCGCCATCACTCCGGAGCCTGCGATGCGACCTCCGGGCCCGCTTCCCCCTCGGCAACCTCGCAGACAACGAGAGGCGCAAAGACAGGGTCCTCGACTTCTGCCGCAGGCAGCACGAGCTTGCCCTGTTTGGCTTCACGTCGCCATGCCGAGAGTTGATTGGGCAGAATGCCAAACCGCTCCGCCACGGCATTCACCGTCGCACCAGCCTCCAAGGTCATCGCGACGGCCAAGGCCTTGGCCTCATCCGGCCACCGGCGATGTCCCGACGCGTAAATCTCGACGCCCAGAGATTTGAGAAACGAATTTGTAGCGCACATTGCGAAACGCACTCCCCATCATGAGATGGAGATCACATCGCAGCCGAAGCCATTAGCAGCAATGTGGGGTTGAGACGGCGCTTACGATATTGAGGCGTTCATGCAGGCGAAACCCACTTATAGGGGAACACGGTATGATAATGCGCATTTTTCAGGTACTTGTGCGAGAAGGTAAAGAGAAGGAATTCGGCGAATTCTTTCACAGTACGGCCATCCCATTGATGAAGGGGACGGACGGTATCGTCCAAGTTCTGCCCGGCGCGCCACGCGCGGATAGTCCTAGAGAGTTCAGTTTCGTGATGATCTGGCGCGACCTTGCATCGCTCGAGGCATTTGTTGGTGAGGACTACCAATCGGGGGATGTCCCGGTTGATGTTGAAGTTTGCCTGAAGGGTGGCGTTGCTTTCCCTGAGCCGTAGGCTCGGGGTGATCAAACCGAAAGGAAAGCAACACCATGAAGAAGACTACGACATCGCAGGCG
>NZ_JBDOQR010000128.1:0-5478 GCF_039839315.1 Phaeobacter sp. CAU 1743
TCGACGCCCAGAGATTTGAGAAACGAATTTGTAGCGCACATTGCGAAACGCACTCCCCATCATGAGATGGAGATCACATCGCAGCCGAAGCCATTAGCAGCAATGTGGGGTTGAGACGGCGCTTACAAATAGTCTTGTGAATTTCATTTTGATCTCCCTGTTGCATTACCGAACTCCCGACCTGTCCCGGCGGTGAGCTCAAACTGTCATACGTAGCGGTATTCTCCTTTTGGAATGCATTACGGATCATGTTGGCGGCTAATGCTTCACCGATCAAGCCTGTTGCGTGTTTTGGGCCCAACGCGGCTAGGTTGAGGCGGGAGAGCCCAAACATTGATCAGTTTATTGTTGAGTGAATACAGAGGCATGCTGTCCATACTTAAGCTGAGGTTGCAAGGTGTTGAGGCGCAGCATTCGTGCGTGATCGACGCCCGGAAACAGGGAGGTGTGTCCCGCGGCAGTGGCCGCAGAAATGGCTGCTCACCCTCTCCTGAGGTGGAGAAAAGGGGGCAGTAACCCGGGGGGATTCGACTGGGGATCGACATGGCGGCTGACCGCGCCAGTCTGTCTGTTTCTCTCCGGGGGGGCTTATTGTGGGAACTGTCAGTGACGTGACAGCGGACCTGACTGCCTAATTTGGGGCAGCTACTGCAGCCCACGTCGGCCGGGGTGCAACAGCATTTCTTCAGGCCCGGAACATCAATGAAAACGGGCCTGACACCGGAAAGGCGTCAGGCCCGCGCTTTGCCCAAAGGGCGACGTTTAGAATTCGTAGTTCAGGCCGACTTGCAGTCTGTGGCTCTCGTAGTCGCTACCAATCGACCCAGTGTAGCCGCCATAGAAAACAGACCCGCTGGATGCGCTGGACGCCAGCTGCGTTTCAAAGCCCAGCTTGACGTCAACCCAGTCGTCATCAAGCCCCTGGACCGGCAGTGTGGCACCCGGCAGGCCGATAAACCCGCTGAGTACGGCGAAGTCACTGCCCGATGCAAAGGTGTATTCCAGGCCACCGGTAAGAGTGGTGAGCCCCTGGGACCCAGCAAGATCGTACTCACCGCGGAAACCGACCGACCCGAGAACGATGTCGCTGGACAGGCCATCGACGTTCAGGTTCCAGGCGCCGGCGCCGGTTTCGTTGAAGGCGTCAACGGACATGTCATAGTATTCCACCGAGGCCAGCGGCCCCCAACGCAACGCACCAACCTCCTGCATGTACTCGGCTTGCAAGGCGCCAAAGACCTGCGTGCCATCGGTGCTGCCCGTTGCTGTCTGCCCAAGCACATTGCGGCTCGAGTCGTAGGAGCTGTCCTGATAGCCGACCAGGGCCTTGATCATGCCGCCATTGCCGAACCCGAAGCGACCATAGGCCGTCAACGAAACACTGCTGGAGTCCACCCCGCCCAGGCCGTTCTGCGCGTCTGCGCTGCCGTCGGCGACCCCCAGGACAGCACCCCAGGCCGTGTTTGCGTTCAGCTGTTTCTCAAGGCCGAGCGACAGCGATGCAATATCGACATCATAGCCGACCGAGGTTGCTGTGGGATCATAAGTGGCCTGACTGCCGTTCAGCGAGAACAACCCGGTCCAGCCTTCTCCCATGTGCCAGGTGTCAAAGCTACTGTTGCGGGTGACGCTGCCCTCGGCGCCGGTCACGCTTTGCGACGGAATGGCAAAGATCGCATCGACTTGCCCGCGGGATACTTCAAAGCCAAGGTTGGCGAAAGCGGGCGCAAAGCTGTAGCCGGTGCTGGTCAGTGCAATGCTGCGCTGAGCGGCGGTCATGGCCAGCATGTCGGCGATCGCCGTCTGATAGGCCGCCGCATTGCCCAGATCCAGGTAGGGCACATTGGCGGCCCCATCCAGATACCCGGCAAGCTTGAACTCGTAGGCCGAGGTGGCATTGGCAACGATCGGCGCGAATTGAGGTGCAATGCGCAATGTGAACTCACCGTCATCGATGCTGCCCACCGTTACCGTGAAATTCAGATTTGCATTGCGCAGATCTTCGATCTCGTCCACCGCAAACAGACCATTGGCCTGCGCCGCGGCGACGATATCCGCAGGCACCAGACCACCGTCAACATAGCCGAGGTCTGCCACGCTGACGCCCAGTGCTGTCGCCAGTTCAGTCAGGCGCGCGTCGATGTTGGCAGCGGTGTCCAGCGTGCCATACGTCCAGCCGCCGTTAGAGAGATCGTTCCATGCCACCAAAGCAGATTCGTCGGTCGGATCATTGTTGTCGTCCCAGAACAGCCCGTCCGGCGTCATCGTGTCGTCGATGAAGGAGTCGCCGAAATTGGCCAGATATTCTGTGTTGCTCAAGGCGCCGAAGGTCAGTGCGTCAACGCTAGTGGTCGAGGCCAGTGATGCCCGGCTGCTTGAGAAAAAGCCGATTTCGCCTTCTTGCCCGCCGGCCCCGAACAGCCCGTCTGGCAGCCTTGCACCAATGCCGATATCCGTCGCGTTGAGATTGAACAGAACAGCGTCCGACGGGGCAAGGGTGCCCATCGCATTGCCATTAGCATCCAAGAGCTGAAGAGAGAAGCCGGTCATCCGGGCGCCGGTGAAGTTGGAGGTCTTACCGAAGTGAAGTAATCGACGGTTGGGTACGTTGCGCTGGCAACGGTCCGGATGCGCATGTCGAAAGGCGAAGGGCCGGTCAGCTGCGTTTTGACACGTTTGCCCGAACCGCCTGCGGAGTCGCAATAGACGCCGTCCTGGCTGGCCATCAGACAGTTGGTCACATCTCCCCGAGAGGTCAAGTTGGAGAAGTCCGTGATGATTTGCTCGAATGGATCCACGTAGGTGAACCCGCCAGATCCATCCGGCACCCGCGTCCGGGTAAAGGTCACCGCCTTCACCCCGGGAGGGTCGATACCCTCATCCGGATCCGCGAAGATCAGGCCGTCGCCGCTGGTTGCGATGAGAGGATCAGCAGGCAGTAAATCGGCGGACGCCGCACTTGCAGTCAGTATCAGCAACGCCGCAGGAGCAACCGTCCCCAGCTTCCAGAAATTATTGATGGATCTCATTTTGAGCATGCTCCGTCGATTCTAATTTTGAAGCATGCAAACTTCAGTGTAACAACTGACGCGAACAATGAATTCGAATATTAATATGTGTCAACTGGACAGCCAGTACGACCGCACGAGCGTTGCTGCATCACAACAACGGTGATGCCCCAAAATGGTTATATTCTGGCCGTGGGCGTTGTGGCGCTACATCGCCACGAAAGTGTGTTGGAACAGGTAATAGCCTGTCTGGTATGCGCGGATACCGTCAGCGTATGACAGCTTTTGGAAATGGAAACTTATTGCCTGGGGTCATCATCAATCCCTGACTATTTCGTGTTACAGTCGCAAATCAGGGAATTAGTGGCGGAGAGACAGTCCGTTACCTATGACCCTGTTGCATTTTTTATCAATTAAAACATTCACTTGATGCTGTGGCTTGAAAAAATTGTGTAGCAAGTTGTGTAGCAAAATCAGCGAGACTGTCCTGCGTTTACAGGCTTCGTATAATTGAGCTGCGCTACATTTTCCATAAGGTACGAAAAAAGGCTCAACTCATCACGCGGCAAGACAATCCCAATCTAGGGAAAGTCTGAAAAACCTCGTGCTCTGAGCGGGTTGCGGTAGACTGAGCGGGACCTTGAAGGATGCCCGCCGATGCCCAAACAGCCCGCCTTTCCTGCGCTACGCCAGTCGATGAAGAAGAAACAGACGCGGCGTGAGAAGTTCCTCGCCGAGATGGAGGCAGTGGTGCCGTGGTTACGCCTTCTCGCACTTGTCGAGCCGCACTATCCGAAGGCTGGGCCGAAGGGCGGTCGGCCTCCGATGCCGATGGAGACGATGCTGCGGGTCTATTTCCTGCAAAGCTGGTACGCGCTGAGCGATCCGATGGCTGAGGAGATGCTCTACGATAGCGAGGCGATGCGGCGGTTTGCCGGGATCGAGCTTGGCGATGACCGCATTCCCGACGAAACGACGATCCTCAACTTCCGGCGCCTGCTGGAGAAGCATCAGCTGACCGAGAAGCTGTTTGCCGAGGTGAACGCCTACCTTGCTGACAAGGGCATCACGCTGCGCTCGGGCACGTTGGTTGATGCGACGATTATCGATGCGCCGTCGTCGACGAAGAACAAGTCCAAGGCCCGTGACCCCGAGATGTCGTCAACAAAAAAGGGCAATGACTGGTATTTCGGGATGAAAGCCCATGTGGGCGTGGATGCTGACAGCGGCATCGTCCACAGCCTGGAGACGACCACAGCCAAGACCCATGACAGCCAGGTTTGGGACGAGCTTCTGCACGGCAAGGAAACATCCGTCTGGGCAGACAAGGGGTATGTCCACGCCGGTCGGGAGGCCGCCTTCACGAAAGACGGCGACGCCTTCTGGGGTGTGATGCGCAAGGCCCCCAAGGGCGGTGAGCTGGATGAGCTAGACGAGCAGATCAACCGGATCATCGCGAAGGTGCGCGCCAAGGTTGAGCATCCGTTCCGGATCCTCAAGCGCCAGTTCGGCCATGTCAAAGCCCGCTACCGGGGTCTGGCGAAGAACCGGGCGCATCGCGTCGTGTCTCAGATTTAAGGGCAACGCGACAGCTCACGAGGAGGGTCTCTGGTTTCTGCCAGGGCCGCTCGAGGAAGAACCGGATGATTTGCCTCCCAGCCCGCGGGCGGAACCGCCCGACACTGCTGTCATCGACGATTGGGCAAAGGCACAAGGCGTTCACGCTGCGCGACTGGCACGCGTGGCAGCACGCCTGGGAGCTCTGGATGACCGGCTGCTGCGCGGCCCGGAAGGCTGGCGGCAACGGCTCGCTTTGATTGAGGCGGCCGACCTGAGCTGGTTAGCCGGGGATCGGGTGAGTTCTGATCGCCTAGCGCTCTGGGTATCGATGCGGTTGTCAGGCGCACAGGATGACCCCAATGCCCTGGCAAGAGTTGGATGGGCTGTTCGACGCCTGACAGGCGGTCCCGGACCGAAGGTTGACTTGGCTGCTTTCCTAGATCGCCGCGATCCCGAGAACATTCAAGACAGCGCAGAGCGTTTCGAAGATCGCGCGGGCGGTTGGCTGGATGTCATGGCAGCTTCGGGCGACTTACATCCAATCACGCGGGCTTGCATGGGCTTTCATCTCTGGAGCCTGGCGGGCCTTGGGCAACACGGCGACCAGATGGAAGCCGCCGTCACCGCGTCCAGGATCGCGGCAAGCGACGGAAGCGGAGCCATCTTTGCACCGCTCGCCATGGGCGGGGCAGGGGGGCTGCGTGCTTCTGGTTCTTTGAGCGAACGATTGACCTGTTGGTTGGAGGGCATGGAGAGCGCTGTTCTAACGGCGATGAGGAATCTGGTCGTGTCTCGGAGTTGGTGGAAATTTGAAGGCGGCGTAATCTCCGGGTGAACATCCACCCACCCAACCGGCGGCGGCAACCGCCAGGGAGATCACGCCATGACCAAGAATACCTATACTTCCAGT
>NZ_JBDOQR010000129.1:0-5474 GCF_039839315.1 Phaeobacter sp. CAU 1743
AAATCGGCCAAACCGCCGCTCAGGCGGCCAATACGGGGCGAAAATCGCTGGAAATGACGCCTCAACCGCCCCAAACTGCCCTCAAGCGGCAACATCGGCGCAGCCGAAGACGTTGTTCAGACGTTCCACAGCTTATGATCGTTAAATCAACTGTATCATAATCAGAGTTTTTTTTGCTATTTCGCTTCGCAGATTTGTAGAACGGAGACCCGACGTGAAAAAGAGGGCCTTGGATAATCGCATTGGCGGCTTCACGAAATGCCGATTCTCTCTTAATAGTCCCATCTTTCTGAGCATTGGTTTCATCCCATAGACGATTCATCTGCCAAGAATTCCTCGGCAAGACGCCCAGATTTTTTGAACCTGATATTTTTTCGATGACCTCTTGGGTCTTCCGCGAATATGGCTGTAGGAACCGAGTTTCAGCAGCCGGAACTTCCTCTCCCTCAATCAGGTTCCCAATCGCACGAAGTACTTTTTCATTCACCTCCATAAGGCGACCGAAATGACCTCGGGTATCCCATCTCCCGTCTTTACCCTTAACTCCTGGAATTTCTCCCAGCCCATCGTGGGAGAAAGAGTCGTCAACCTGATTAGCAGAAAGAGCTGCGGTGAACTGGACAAAGTTTATTGGTACGACTGAACCACGGTAGACATTCAAGCTGAAATGTGTGTGGTGATGAACTTCTGAAAAGTTCTTTTCTTTCATGCGATTAACAAACTCAAAGTGCTTCGCGATCCGCGCATACCAGTGCCGCCGGAACGCCCCAGACTTCGGGTCTCCCAGATGCCCGTCCTGATGGATCAGCGCCGCATAGCCCTGCGGCGCGACCAGCCGGAACGACAGGTCGATGAAGCAGCGATAGAGGTTGTTCGATCCACCCCCGGCGAAAGGGTTCATCACCTCGGAAGATGTCACCTCCATCGCCCCCCGGGTAGAGACGAAGTCCTGAAGGAAGGCGTCCACCGCCGGAACCGTCCGCCCATCGCGCCGCACGGGCGGCGCCTTCGGCAGCGCCTCGGGCAGGACCTTCTTCGCGTCTGACGCAGACAGCCCCGCATGAAGTGGGTCGATATCCGCCAGCACAAGCCCCTCGTTCCACGACGGCTTTGCCCAGGGCGGGTTCCCGACGATCACGTCAAACCCGCCCCGCGCCTTCATCACGTCAGCGAAGATCAGGTCGAAATGCACGAACCGCTCGCGCTCTGCCAACTCGACCGCGACACCGAGCCAGTCGAAGGTCTCGATCAACGCCTCGACATTCGTTTCCCGGAACAACCCGTCCTGCCGCTTGGCGGCGGCCTTGAACAGGTCCCGCGCGGGCGCGTCCGGCTCCATCAGATCAAGGAAGTCCGGGGCCGGATCGGCGAACTCGTCCATGCTGGGGGCAGCCAGTGATCCGTCAGACGTGAACCCGCCCTCCAGGATCATCGCCATGCCCTGAAGGAACTCCGCCCGGCTCGGCAACAGGTCCGCCTTGTCCAGCGGCCAGAGCCAGAGGGCGCACCACGCATCCATCGCAGTCTTCAACCGCTTGTAAGGGAGCGTGTTCGTGGCGTGATCGGCCCCGATCAGGTGCGCGTTCAGCTTCTCCTTGGCGTGGAAGTCGAGGCCCTTGTTCCCAGCGATGACCTTGTCCGGCCAGAGCGTGATCGCGTCATTCGCCGCGGTCCGGGTCTTGGCGAGATCCTCCGCCACCTGATCGAACAGCGCCTCGGCGACCCGGCTGAGTTTCTGGACCAGCTTGACCTCGTGGGGTTCGAGCTTCTTGAAGAAGCCGTCCTTCCGCCAGGCCTTGATCCAGTCCTGCGCATCACCCGCGAAGGGGGCGATCGACTTGTCCTTGTCGAAGTTCGCCATGTCCTTGGCGGGGAGCAGCCACTGCCAGACGTGGTTTTCCGGCAAGCGCTTGCGCCAGCCGATCTCGTCCGGTTTGGCGGTGAGCCAGAGGTCCTTCTGGGATTTGGCATTGAGAAGAGAGGGCGCATAGGCTGCCCGCCGTGCCCCGATCAGGGAGTTCCCGGCATGAAGCTGATCTCCGAACCATGGGGAAAAGTCGCTCGCGTGCAGGCTGTTCAACCAGAGCGAGATCGCCCCGAGTTCCACGGCGATCGGGTTGAGGTCGACCCCGAAGCAGTTCCGGTCCGCGATATAGGCCCGGACCCGCTGTTTCTCGACCACGATGCGGTCCTGCGGGATCGTCTGGCCGGTCTCCTTCTGTTTCCGCTCGAGATAGAGGTCGGCGAGCTGGTTCGTGGTTTCAACCAGGAAGGCGGCGGATCCCATCGCAGGTTCGAGGATCTTCAGGTCCAGAAGCTCGTCCGCGGTCAGGTCCCGGCACCGCTCCATGAGCGCATGCTTCACGAGAAGCCGAGCGAGCGGTTCCGGCGTGTAATAAGAAGCGGATTTCTCCCGGTCCCGGCCCGCGAGGCGGTAGATGAAGGTGCCCTTCGGATAGATCAGCGCCTCTGACCCGTTGAACACGATCTCTTCCGGGGCGAATTCGCCGATCCGGTTACGAGGCACGAACCAACTCGGAGCAAGCGGATCAACCTTGTCGCGGCGGAAGGTATCTTCCTGCTCCGTGTCGTCGTCCCCGAACAGATCTTCCTCGACATCATCCTCCGGATCCGGGGTGTCCGCCTCTTCGCCGCCCTCGGCCGCGTCATTCGACCGGCCCTTTCGAGGTTTCAACTCGATGAGGTCTGTCTTTGCGACGACCCCCGTGAAAGAAATAAGCGTTTCATAAACCGCGCCGAGCTGACCGATCCCGAGCTTCGCATAGGAGATCCGGCCCGTGCTCTTGCCGGTGGACCGGAGCGAGAGGAGCCGGATCACCTTCTGGATCGCCTCGTTGCGCAGCATCAGCCCGTTCAGAAGCGGTGTGCTCGCCGGGTCGAGAAGGGATACCTTCACCGACGGCAGGCGCAGCCCGCTGCCCTTTTCCTCGTCGGCGAGATCAAGCCCGGTGTAGAGAAGCGTCAGCGTCCGCTGGAGGCTTTCCCACAGAAAGGTCCCCTCCCGGTCCGCCGTGGTGCGCAGGGGCACCGACTCCAGATCGCGCAGCGTTTCCAGGGAATAACCTGTCGCATAGATCGGGTTCTTCAGGTCCAGCAGATTCAGCCGTGGGTTCGCCTCAGCGTAGAACAGGAACAGCATCCGGTACATGTAGCGCAGGCATTCGCGCGACAGCTCCGGCCCGTCGATCCAGACTCCCTTGTGTGTCCCACCGGTGACGTCGAGAACCTCTTGACCCAGAAGCTCAATAGCGTCCCGGACGGTCCGCTTCAGCGAGGTGGTGACGGCATTGGCGTTCCGCTGCGCCTCTTCTTCGAGCCGATCCGAGATCGGCGCACCCTGGTCCGGCACCCGGGCCTCCCGCGAGATCAGGCAGGCCATCACGGTCAGCGTGTCCCGGTCCGAGCGGGCGAAAATTTCCTGAAGATCGAACCGGAGGACAGACCGGGCCGGCCATTTCCTCTTGTCGATCAGCACGATCTGCGAAAGGCCGAGGACAAGAACATGGCGCGGTCCGTCGGCAAGTTCGAACACCCCTTCTGCCAAAATGGACTCGATCGTCCGGTCCAAAAGCGCCGTTTCGCCTGCATCGGCGGGAAACTGCTCCGGCGCAAAACACGCCCCGAGCGGATCCGCCGCCTCGTCCTCGGCGTCCGGAAGGGGCGACTCAATGATCCAGAGCGCATCCCGACCGGCTGCGTCCGCCACCCGGGAGATCAGTGGAATAACCGGTGCACCTGTGAGCGCGGTGAACGCGGCATCGCGTTTCCAGGCATACCCGAGTGCGCCCAACAGGGCGTGGTGCATCTCCCGGGTCAGTTCGGTCCTGCGTTCCGGGTCCGAACTGTTCCGGATCTGTCGAAGGCCTTCGATGCTCGAGGTGGCAACCCGGGACAACCGCTCAATCGGATGTGCTGACTTCTCAAGGCCCGCCCACCGCGCAGTGATGTCGGAAAGCTCTTCCTTCAGAACATCTGAAAGCGTCCCGGACGGGAAGAACTCGGCTTCGTTTTCAATACCGATCAGATCCATCCGCTCACCCCACAAATACCGCTTTGACATCGACATAGGGGTTGGGGTCATCCACCATCAGGCGGGTCCGCTCAAACCACTCTGTCCAGTCCTTGAACAAGGCCTCGATCTTCTTCTCTTTCGCGCGCCGGATCGTCAGCCGCCTCTTTTCAGGGGCGCTGAGACCCTCAGTCGACTCCGCTGCCTCACCGAGATCGAACGTCAGCTGGGCCTGGAACCTGCCCTCCAGCTCCCCGAGCCGGGTCAGGACCGCGTCAAGATCCTGCTGGATCAGGGCTGCGCGTTCTCTCCCGAGCCCGCGCAGATGGGTCTGGAACCGGTCCACAGCGGTTTTGATCGCAGCCTGCGCAGGGCCCAGATCCTCCACCGGACGACCAGGGGTATCCTGTGCAAGACGGACCCGAGCGATGAAGTCCGGTACCTCTTCGATATGGATATCCCCGTCCGCCTCCTGGATCACGACAGCCCACCGGTCGACAACCGGGGCACCGTTCGCGTTCGGGATCGCACCATGCATCACGACCGCGACCTCTCCCTTGGAGAGAGCACTCAGGGGCGCGACCGGAGCGGAATGCTCTGGGAAAAAGGTGCTGGCCCGGTCCGCGAACCATTCGAGGATCGGGTGACCATCCCAGAGGTACTGCACGGTCGGCCAGGACCGTTCCTGCATCTTCGCATGATCGATCGCCCGGTTGATCACCTGCGCCTGATCGGTCAACTCGACCCGGTCCCCGGCGCCGACCGCCTCTTCGGGCATGAAACGACCATCGACCGCGCCCTCGCTCGCATATCCGAAACCATCCCGGGCCCGCATGTCATCCGGGATTGCGATCCGGATCGTTCGATCCCCCAGGGAAATGTCAGGCGCAGACGGGAAGGCCCGCTCTTCGGCGCGAGACAACCGGCCGATCATCGCGGCCGCATAACTGAAGGTATCCGGGAAGAGCCGCGGCGGCGCGCCCTCGGTGGCGGTGTCTCCATCCGCCTTTGTCTCGGCTGGGGCTGCGTAGTCCCCGAAGAGGGCCGCGAACTCGTCATCGAGAGTCATCTGTGTCTTCGCCTCGTCCGCGCGGGCTTTCATCTGGGCGTCGAACGCATCTGCGCCGATCCCGGCTGAGACAGCTTCCGCGACGACAGCCTCTTCCTCGTCAGCGTCGCCTTTCCCGAGGAAAACGGCCGGGTCTCCAACCCCGGACTGGGCGGCTTCATCTTTTTCGACCAGCTTTTCCAGGACCCACATCTGCCGCACCTTAGGATGTGTGCTCTCACCCACGAAATAGGTGATCAGCGGCGGGCGAGGTCGTGTCGCGAATGCTGTGGAAATTCCCTGGCGGCGCGCTCCGGGCATGTGAAGGGTCGGTGTTTTAGGCTGCGAGGTCAAGGGGCATGGGTTCGAGGGGCTGAGAGAGGGTTTCCCAGCCGT